>CALEWF010000096.1 GCA_937925455.1 uncultured Flavobacteriales bacterium
AGGTATTTGCCATCAGCGATTTCAGTTTTAAAAAATTCATCATCGAGAATGGGCCATTTGTTTTTATTGTCATTAAAATCATCGCGAAATGATTTGGGCATTTTTTGAGCCATTAATGTAATGGCCGGTACTAAGAAAAGCAATAATACTATGTATTTTTTCATGGCATTTGAAAGAGTTAATCAGCAATCGAAGTTAAAAAAGGGGGCGATGGATGAAAAAGGAATGTTGATAATTTTTTACAACATGGCATTTACAAAAAATTCTCGGCAGGAAGTTTTAACCATTCCAGGGTTGACTTGAAAAATATATCATCCAGCACTTCTTGCGGCAGGTTCATTTTTTCAATAAAAGCTCCTATTTCCAAATCGCCCAAAGGGAAAGGATAATCAGTGCCGAGGCAAACTTTTTTGCTTCCCACTTTATCCAAAATGTATTGTAGCAAGTCGGGATCGTGAGTAGCAGAATCAACCCAAAACCGGCCTAAATAATTTCTGGGGTTCACCGGATTATCAATGGCTACCAGGTCGGGCCGGCAATGAAATCCATGTTCCAAACGGCCAATGGTAGGAATAAAAGAGCCTCCGGCATGGGCAAAACAAAACCGTAGGTTCGGCAATCGTTCCATGACTCCGCTAAAAATTAAGGAGGCGATGGATCGTGCCGTTTCAGCCGGCATGCCTACCAGCCAAGGAAGCCAGTATTTGGCCATGTGCTGCTGACCCATCATGTTCCAGGGGTGAACAAACACGGCCATATCTAATGCCTGACAGGCTTCAAAAATGGGAAAGAATTCATCTTCTCCTAAATTTTTATCATTAACGTTAGAACCTATTTGAATGCCCGGCATGTTGCATTCATATTTCAGACGTTCCAGTTCTTTAATGGCCAAATCTGCATCTTGCATGGGGATGGTTCCCAACCCAATGTAGTTTTTGGGATAGCGAGACGTAACATCGGCAATATGGTCGTTTAAAAATCGGGATAATTCCCAACAGTCGTGCGGTTTAGCCCAATAGGAAAACATCACCGGAATGGTGCACACTACTTGGACTTGTGTATTAAATTGTGCATATTCACGAATTCGCACTTCTACATCCCAGCAATTTTCCTGAATTTCCCGGAAAAATTTTTCTCCCTGCATCATTCTAGCATAACCGGGACGGTGATGATGCAAATGTATAAATCCATCGTACCCGAATTTTTTAGCAAAATCAGGCAAATCTTTCGGCAAGATATGGGTATGCATGTCTATCTTCAACCGGGGCTTCATAGTGGGTACGAAAATAACAATATTGTGAAAACCAGCTAGAGAATGAATATATTAGATATGCCTGTGATGAAATTTTTAAAAATAAATTGAAACCAAGAAACGTTTTGGTTTAATTTTTGATATGTTTTTCACCTTAATTTCGCAGCGTTAACCAATAATTATGCCTGAAGAAACATCAGTAACAGAAACCCGAAAGCATGACCATATTGCCTTGGCATTTGAGTCGCAAGTAACCCAAACAGACTCTCGTTTTTATTATGAACCGCTGCTTTCAGCGCACCCCAAAGGTGGTCTCAATCCGATAAAAATTTTGAACCATACGCTCAAGGCTCCGCTATGGATTTCAAGCATGACGGGAGGCACCCAAAAAGCAGGGATTATCAACCGGAATTTAGCCCAAGCCTGCCATGAATTTGGATTAGGCATGGGACTAGGCTCTTGCAGAATAATACTAGATGACAACACCTATTTTGCAGATTTTAACCTGCGGGATATCATCGGCGATGATTTGCCTTTTTATGCCAACCTGGGTATTGCCCAACTGGAAGAATTGATTGCTAATAACCAATTACAAAAAGCCATTGATTTGGTAAACAGGCTTCGTGCCGATGGGTTGATTATTCATGTAAACCCCATGCAGGAATGGTTACAACCCGAAGGCGACCGTTTTGCCCACGATTCATTAACCACCATTAAACGGGTATTAGATAAGGTTAATTTTCCCGTAATTGTAAAAGAAGTAGGGCAAGGCATGGGCTACCACAGCTTGAAAGAATTATTTAAACTTCCATTACAGGCAATAGACTTTGGGGCACATGGAGGAACAAACTTCGCCATGCTTGAACTACTTCGTGCCACACCCGAAGTAAAAGAATTTTATGAGCCACTGGCATTTGTAGGCCATACAGCTGAAGAAATGATTCACTTAACCAACCGTATTTTAGATGAACTGATGGGACAAGCTTGTTGTAATGAAGTGATTATTTCTGGAGGAATTAGAAATTTTTTAGACGGTTATTATTATACCCAAAAAATAAATATTCCGGCTATTTATGGACAGGCCTCCGGTTTCTTGAAATATGCACAGGGCGATTATGAAACATTACAACACTATGTTTCAATGCAAATCAAAGGCTTGGAAATAGCCTATGCTTTTTTGCGAGTTAAAACATCTTGAACATTTGGCTGGTTACATTGAAAGTATATAGACTATGAGCAATAGTAATATAATACCAGGATTCTCAAAACTAAGTAAAGAAGAAAAGATTCGTGCGGTAGCATCGCATTTTGAGCATCCGGAGCAGGTTGTAAAAGAATTGATGAGTTTCAACCATCCCAATGCCGAGCTACAGAAAAAATTTGATGAATTCAGCGAAAATACCATTGCCAATTATTACTTCCCTTTTGGCATCGTCCCTAATGTATTGCTGAACGGCAAAGTGTATATGGTACCCACTGCTATTGAAGAAAGTTCGGTGGTGGCTGCTGCTGCTAAAAGTGCTAAATTTTGGGCAGATAAAGGCGGATTTAAAGCTGAAGTAATTGATACCCGAAAAGTAGGCCAGGTGCATTTTATCTGGCATGGAGAAAAGAGAAAACTCGAAGAGAAATTTCCTGAATTAAAGCATTCACTCATTCAAAACACCACCCATATTACCGCCAATATGCAACAGCGAGGGGGCGGCATCCTTGATATTAAGCTGGTGGATATGACCATGCATGAACCGGGCTACTACCAACTAAAGGCTGAATTTGACACCTGTGACTCGATGGGAGCCAATTTCATTAATTCATGCTTGGAAGAATTTGCCTCCATTCTGAAAGATTGGATTGAAACCCAAACAATATTTACCGAAGAAGAAAAACAAGTACAAGTAATCATGAGTATTCTTTCCAACTATACTCCAGATTGCTTAGTAAAAGCTTGGGTGCAATGCCCCATTGACGATTTGGGAACATTTGACGGTGGAATGACAGCCAGGGAGTTTGCGTGGAAATTTCAAAAAGCGGTTAAGATAGCTCAGGTAGATGTGTACCGGGCTACCACCCACAATAAAGGAATATACAATGGAATTGATGCTGTGGTATTAGCCACAGGCAACGATTTTAGAGCAGTAGAAGCCTGCGGCCATGCGTATGCGTCCCGCAACGGACAATATACCAGCCTTACCGATGTAAGTTTAGAGAATGACCTGTTTACATTCACACTCACTGTACCTATGGCACTCGGTGTAGTAGGCGGGCTTACCAGCTTACATCCGTTAGTAAAAAGAGGATTGGAATTATTAGGTAATCCCAGCGCCAAAGAGTTGATGATGATAGCTGCTACCATTGGTTTGGCTAACAATTTTGCTGCATTGAAATCATTAACTACTACCGGTATTCAAAAAGGGCATATGAAAATGCACCTGCTGAATATTTTGAATCACTTTGATGCTACGGAAGAAGAAAAAGAAAAGGCCGTAGAATTTTTCAAGCATCATAAAGTATCTTTTTCAACCGTACGCGATTTTATTACGGCCGAACGCGGGCAAATGATTCATCAAGGCTAATTCATGCAAGAGTTCTTATTTCCTTCGAATACCAAATTGTTACTGAGTGGTGAATACTTGGTAACCCGCGGTGCTTTAGCCCTGGCCTTGCCTTTAAAATTTACCCAAACCCTAAAAATTACTGATACCGGACTGCCAGGCACAGAATTACTTTGGCAAAGTCGAGAAAAAGGCAAGATATGGTTTGAAGCAACATTTGATTATGATGATTTTCAAATTATTGCAACCACCGATAAACACATAGCTACTACCCTGAAACAAATACTTCTGGCATCCCGGGAGATGAATGCCGGTTTTCTTACCAGCAATCATGAAATGCATGCAGAAACCGAAACCGATTTTAAACTACAATGGGGGCTGGGTAGCAGCTCTACGCTTATTTCTTCCATTGCCCGATGGGCTAATGTAAACCCATATCGTTTATTGCAGAAAACTTTTGGCGGTTCGGGGTATGATATTGCCTGTGCAACTGCTCAAGGTCCTATATTTTACAGGTTAATTAACCAACAACCCGAAGTTAAAACCGCTGATTTTCATCCTTCATTTTCTCATCAGATTGGATTTGTGTATTTGGGAAAAAAAATAAATTCAAGAAGCTCAATGGCAAAATTCAACCAAAAGAGTAATTTTTCCGAACAAACCATACAGCAAATTAGCCGCATTTCAATGGATTTAACAAAGGCGGCTACCATCGAAACATTTGAAGAACTTCTGAATGAACATGAACGCATCATGGCAGAAGTATTACAAATACAGCCAATAAAAAATCATTTTTTTAATGATTATCCATATACCCTAAAATCATTGGGAGCTTGGGGCGGCGATTTTGCTTTGTTTACTTGTCGAAACCTACAAGAAGCCAGAATTTATTTTCAACAAAAAAGCATGCAGCCGGTTTTTTCTTATGAGGAACTTGTGCGTTCGGCATAGTGAAATTACCGAAAATCAACCGTCAATTAGTCGAAAAAACGTAACTTAGCTAATAATATATTGTATGCTAAAATATAAAGCAGATATACGTACATTGGCATTTGTGGCATTTTATTTCGCATTGGCAATAGGCACGTGGATTGCATTGCCCCAGCCATGGTATATTACAGCCCCACTCATTCTTCTCAATTGTATCTTTTCATTTTTCTGCGCCACCATAGTACATAATACCATTCATTGCCCCATGTTTACCAACCGCAAGGCAAACCAGGTGATGCAAGTAATTCTTTCTTTTACTTACGGCCATCCGGTTAGCGCATACGTACCCGGGCATAATTTCAGCCATCATAAATACACACAAACTGATAAAGACAGCATACGTACTACCAAAGCTCGTTTTAAATGGAATCTCTTAAATCAGTTATTCTTTTTCTATCTGATGAGTGGCGATATTTTAAAATCAGAAATTCGTTTTGTGCGACGTATGTACAAAGAGAAACCACGCTGGTTCAGACAATACCTGATTGAATCAATTTTATTGAATAGTGTACGAATTACACTTTTAATTATTGATTGGCAAAAATTTTTATTGGTAGTGCTTATTCCCCATCAATATGCAGCATGGGGAATTGTAGGCACCAACTATTGGCAGCATGAAGGATGCGATGAAAATCATCCCTATAATCATAGTCGTAATTTTACCGGAAAAGTTCTGAATTGGTTTGCTTTTAATAATGGTTATCATGGTATTCACCATATGAGACCCGGATTACATTGGAGCTTGCTGCCACAGTTTCATGAAAAATATATTGTACCATACATACATCCTAATCTAAACCAAAAGAGTTTACTCAAGTATTTATGGAAATCGTGTATTTACCCCGGTAAACGGGTTGATTATTTAGGCAATCCGATACAGTTACCCCCCAATGTACCTGATAAAGACTGGGTGGCAGATATTCCCATCAGTGCCAATGCAAGTGACTTGGGTGCTATTAAGTAATCAATAACTCATCCGTAAAGAAGAAATTCTACAACCCATTTTATTTCTGATTAGGCATTGATATTGTATTTTTGCATTAAGTGCAAAAATGAAAATTGCACTCTATACTTATGAAAAACATTCGCAATTTTTGTATCATCGCCCATATAGATCACGGTAAAAGCACTTTAGCCGACCGATTGTTGCAGTACACCAAAACAATAAGCGACCGCGAATTAAAAGAACAAGTACTAGACGACATGGATCTGGAACGTGAACGCGGAATTACTATTAAAAGTAAAGCCATACAAATGGAATACACATACCAGGGTGAAAAATATTTTTTGAACCTGATTGATACCCCAGGTCATGTGGACTTTTCATACGAAGTATCTCGTTCAATTGCCGCTTGCGAAGGCGCTTTACTTATTGTAGATGCTTCGCAAGGTATTCAGGCACAAACCATCTCTAACCTGTATTTAGCCATTGAACATGATTTAGAAATCATACCCATTCTCAATAAAATGGACCTTCCCAGCGCCATGCCCGAAGAGGTTAAAGACCAAATTGTGGACCTCATTGGCTGCAAGCAGGATGATATTATCCCCGCCAGCGGCAAAACCGGCATGGGGGTAGATCAAATTTTAGAAGCTATCATTGAGCGCATCCCCCCCCCCCAAGGCGACGAAAACGCTCCGCTGCAAGCCTTGATTTTCGATTCGGTTTTCAATCCATTTCGTGGCATCATTGCCTATTATCGGGTGATGAACGGTGTAATACGTAAAGGCGACAAAGTAAAATTTATGGCTACAGGCAGCGAATACGATGCCGATGAGGTGGGTGTGCTTAAATTAGATTTAGACCCCCGCCCGGAAATTCGGGCCGGGAATGTAGGATACATTGTATCAGGCATCAAATCGGCCCGTGAAGTAAAAGTGGGCGATACCATCACCCATGTAGCCCGTCCTTGCCAAGAAGCCATCAAAGGGTTTGAAGAAGTAAAGCCCATGGTATTTGCCGGTATTTATCCGGTAGATACCGAAGATTTTGAAGAGTTGCGGGCCTCCATGGAAAAATTACAACTTAACGATGCATCGCTAACCTGGGAACCTGAATCTTCAGCCGCCTTGGGCTTTGGGTTTCGCTGTGGATTCCTCGGCATGCTGCACATGGAAATCATACAGGAACGCTTGGAACGTGAATTTAAAATGACGGTAATTACCACCGTGCCCAACGTATCGTACATTGCATATACCAAAAAAGGCGAAAAAATCATTGTAAATAATCCCTCTGAACTGCCCGATGCAACTAAGTTAGATTATGTGGAAGAGCCTTTCATCAAAGCACAAATCATCACCAAAGCCGAATTTGTTGGTCCCATTATGACCTTGTGTATCAACAAACGGGGAATCTTAAAAAATCAGCATTATCTTACCCAAGATCGGGTAGAGCTGACTTTTGAAATGCCGTTGGCTGAAATTGTGTTCGATTTTTATGACAAACTTAAAACCATTTCCAAAGGATATGCTTCGTTCGATTATCATCCGCTGGAATACCGGCGAAGCGACTTAGTGAAGTTAGACATCTTGCTGAACGGCGAACAGGTAGATGCGTTATCGGCATTGATTCACCGCGATAATGCATACGAGTTTGGAAAAAAAATGTGCGAAAAACTCAAAGAGCTGATTCCACGCCAGCAGTTTGAAATACCCATTCAGGCAGCCATCGGAGCCAAAATCATAGCCCGCGAAACCATCAAAGCCCTTCGCAAAGACGTAACGGCCAAGTGTTACGGCGGGGACATATCGCGAAAACGAAAACTGTTAGAAAAGCAGAAAGAAGGAAAGAAACGCATGCGTCAGGTAGGCAGCGTAGAAATTCCGCAACAGGCATTTTTGGCAGTATTAAAGCTGGATTAAGGTATTAAAGACTTCTAAAGTAAAATATCTTAAAATAAATACAATTTTAAAGCAATAGGCTGTTCGAATTCCGCCTAATGGCGGTGAATTGAAAAACTTGTTATGAGATTAGAGATTGATTGATTGCCCCTTTAGAGCAACACCAACGGGCAGCAGGTGAATCCACCCCTACGAGGCATATTCCCCCTTGCCCCAATATTATTACCGTAATTGCGAACCGCCTTTGGCGGGGAAGCAATCTGTATGCTACAACGCATCCTCCGCACACAACCAACTCTCAAAACGCATTTTCAACGCGGTTTACAACCTACAGACCTACTGACCCAATATTCAATAACGAATTATGAATACAATGCAATTAATACATCTTCAAATCAACACATCTTCAAATTAATTTATTTCCAAATCAACCACCCCAGCAGGGCGAACTGCTGCGGATGGAAGTGGAAAGCCCGCAGGGGCGAAGCCCACAGGGCACGGGGTAGCGGGGCTGAGGGCACGAAGACACCGCTGCCCCGATGCCCTGTGTGGCTGAGCCCCGAGGACTTGCAACGGACAGCCGCACAAAGCAGCCTATTCTCAAATCTAATGAGAATTTTCGGATAAAATTTTAATTGTAAGAAATCCTTACAAGATCTAAATCGGGGTAAATCCAGATTCAACCCACTTGCCAGCACCTTATTAGTTATTAGAAGTTGAAAAATATAATGACTAATCCGGGATAAATATTTTGAACAAAAAATGATTGTGTAAAAAGCGAATAAAACAATTACTTAGGCAAATACATTCCGGCGCCAAAGCCCAACGGCAAGTCGGCAACAATCCAAACAATGAGCAACAAGGTCCAGCCGATGAGAAACACCAACGAATACGGAAGCATGGTAGAAATAATGGTGCCCATGCCGGCTTGTTTATCGTAGCGCTGCATAAACGCCACAATCAAGGCAAAATATGACATCATGGGGGAAATGATGTTAGTAACGCTATCGCCAATGCGGTAGGCAACCTGCGTAAACTCAGGCGAATAGCCCAACAACATAAACATGGGAATAAATACCGGCGCCATGATAGCCCATTTGGCCGAAGCACTTCCCATCACCAAATTGATAGTAGCAGCAATGAAAATAAATGCAATCATGAGCGGAATAGGTCCCAGTCCGGAAGATTTAAGAATTTCAGCACCGTTAACGGCAGCAATCAGCCCCAAATTCGTCCAGTTGAAATACGCTACAAACTGTGCTGCAAAAAACACCAATACAATGTATGAGCCCAGCGTTTCCATAGATTTGGCCATGCCTTTCATCACGTCAGCATCATTTTTAACGGTTTTAGCACCTATCCCATAAGCAATACCCGCTAGCGAAGCAGAAATGAACAACAGCGTAACAATGCCCGACATAAACGGGGAGTGTAAAATATCGCCGTCTTCGGGGTTTCGCAAAAAACCGTTAGACGGAATGAGTCCCGCCAATACAAAAGCGGCGAATCCCATCACGGCAACCCAAGCATACATCAATCCACGTTTTTCTTCCTGGGTGAGGCTGCGTAATTCTTCCGGTTTTTCTTCGCCTTGGTACTTGCCTAATCGAGGTTCAATGATTCGTTCTGTTACAAAGGTGCCTAAAGCCGTAATTAAAAATGTAGATACCGCCATGAAATAATAATTACACGCCGGATTTACTTTGTAATTGGGGTCAATAATTCGGGCTGCTTCTTCTGATAAGCCGGCTAATAAAGGATCAATGGTACCTAATAACAGGTTAGCACTGTATCCACCGGAAACACCAGCAAACGCTGCTGCCAACCCGGCAATGGGATGACGACCCACGGCCAAAAAGATTACAGCGCTCAACGGAACCAACAATACATAGCCTACTTCGCTGGCAGTATTTGATATTACACCGGCAAACACAATCACCACGGTAAGTATTCGCTTGGGAGAAGAATTTACAATGAGTCGCAGCACAGTTCCAATGAGGCCGGTACCTTCGGCAATCCCAATTCCCAGTAAGGCTACCAGCACGGTACCCAGCGGAGCAAAGCTTGTAAAATTAGATACTGTTTTAGTAAGTATCATGTGCAAGCCTTCTACTGAAATTAAATTAAATACGGTAATAGTTTTTCCGGTACCGGGATGGATGACTTCTACACCCAAGGCGCTAAAAACCCACGACAACAGCATGACCAAGGCAGCAAAAATGGCAAACAACGAAGCCGGATGGGGCAAGGCATTACCTACCCGTTCGATAACTGATAAAAACCGTTCAACTACATTTTTTTTTCCGGGATATGTATTCATAGGATACTTTTAAAAATAAACGTGGCGTCTGTTATTAGACGCCACGAGCATTATTGCCTATTATCTAATGCCGTGCATTTTCTTGAGCAGCCATTTGTGAATTACAAAAAGAACAACGGCAGCTGCTCCGGCCATGTACACAAAAATCATAAAGAAGTCGTACAAAGTATTGATTTGCATGCCTAAGAAAGAAGGCTTTTTAGGATGAAGGTTCCAAATTTCAATTCGGTCTTCTACACTTATTTCTTTACCAATTTTTAATTCAACCTGCTTGTATCCAAAAATATAATTTCCATCATCACTTATTAAAGCTTTTGAAAAATTGGGATTTGCAGTTTTAATTAGCTTCAACGAATACATGGAAATTTCATCGGTCTCGCCGGTAGATTCCATCGAAAGAATGCTCTTTTTATCAAAAACCACTTTTACACTGGGAATGGCAGCATTTTCTTTTACAGATAGATTCCAAATATCTGCACCCAGCTCGTTAGCTTTCACCATATCGACAATTTCACTATCGGCGGTTACCACATTTTCAAGTTTCACTTCTTCCGGATACAAGGCGCTTAAATCTCCGGCAAACTTATTAGCTGTAGCTGTACTCATAAACCACACGCCCATTAGAAGAGACACAAAACGAACCGGAGCCAGCTTCACCACCATAGAAAGTCCAATGGGAGAAAGGCATAGTTCACCAATGGTGTGAATAAGGTATAAGCCAACCAACCAAACCATGCTCACTTTATCCCAAGGCTGAATGCCGTTTACACCCCAAGCAATAAATAAATAACCCAAGGCTAAAAACCCAAGCCCCATGGCTTGTTTTACCGGCGATGAAGGTTCTTTGCCTCGGGCCGCCAAAAACGACCATACCGATACCGCCATCGGAGCAAGAATTACAATGAACATAGCATTGAAAATTTGGAAGAACGAAGCCGGCATGTTCCAACCAAACAGATTCCGGTCGGTTTGTTCCTGTGCAAAGAAGGTAAGAGAAGCCCCCGCCTGCTCAAATGCAGACCAAAAGAAAATTACAAAGAAGGCAATAATGTATATCACTAAAATACGGTCGCGCTCTACGGCAGTTAATGAGGTATCTGAAATTATCATCACAGGCAATACCAAACAGGTAGAGAAAATCATGGCGCCAATTTCATCCAGATGCATGAAAAAATAAAAACCGGCAAACAAAACCACCCATCCTGCTACTGCCATTACAATTTTTAACGGGTTTACTTTGGCTTTCGGTGCATACTGCTCTTCCTGCCGATTGTAAGCCTGCTTAGGAGGCATTCCTACAGGTTGCCCCTCAGGAGTAACGATAAATTTGTTTTTCAGCCAAACAAAGGCAAATAAGCTCAGCAACATGCCAATAGCGGCTGCCAAAAATCCATATTTGAATTGTGAAGGAATAATTAATCCGTTGGCATCATATTGTTCGCCTAACCCACCGCACACCAGCGGAGCTAACAGCGCACCCAGGTTAATTCCCTGATAAAAAATGGTAAATGCCGAGTCAACCCTTGAATCGCCGGGCTTGTATAATTGGCCTACCATGGTAGATATGTTGGGCTTAAAGAACCCATTCCCAAAAATCAAAAATCCCAACCCTCCGTACATAATGAGTTTAGCGGTATCTGGGTCAGTGTACATCGAACCGCTGAAAAACATAAAGAACTGCCCGATAGCCATGAGCAGTCCGCCAAATATGATGGATTTACGGTTACCCCAATAACGGTCAGCGATATATCCACCCAATAAAGGCGTAAGATAAACTAAACCGGTATAACTTCCATAAATTTTAGAAGCCACTGCTTTATCAAGCAACAAGGCATTTACCATGTATAAGGTAAAAATGGCCCGCATACCATAATAGCTGAAACGTTCCCACATTTCAGTAAAATACAAGAGGTATAAACCCTTGGGATGTCCTTTGGCTACAGTTTCTGTCATGGGTAAATAATTAAATTATTTTAGCTAATATAAAAATAATATTCAGGCAACAAACCGAGACAAACTTGCTTTTACAGCTTCCTTTTTAAAAAATCCGTCATCAATGTATAAAGATGATAGCGGGTATTGCCTCCATAGATACCGTGATTTTTATCAGGATAAATAAATTGTTCAAACTGCTTTCCGGCTTTTACCAGGGCACGAATCATTTCTGCCGTGTTTTGCCAGTGCACATTATCGTCGGCAGTACCATGAATCAACAAGTAATTTCCCTTCAATTTATCGGCAAATGCTATTGGCGCGTTGGCATCATATCCATCAGGATTGCTTTCTTTGGTTCCCATGTATCGCTCGGTATAAATACTGTCGTAAAATTTCCAATTGGTTACTGGGGCCACGGCAATGGCTGCTTTAAACACCTCCGCTCCTTTGGTAATGCATAAGCTGCTCATGTATCCGCCGTAACTCCATCCAAAAATTCCAATTCTTGCGGCATCTACATACGGCAATGAACCTATGTAACGGGCTGCATCTATTTGGTCTTCCGTTTCCAGTTTACCAAGCTGCTTGTACGTACAATCACGAAATGCACGCCCTCTGCCACCCGTACCTCGATTGTCCACACAAGCTATCATATAACCCTGTTGAGCCAACATTTGAAACCACAGGTAATTACTTCCTCCCCACTGGTCCATCACTTGCTGCGAGCCAGGACCACCATACACAAACATTAAAACCGGGTATTTTTCATTTGGATTAAATCCGCGAGGCTTTATCATATAGCCGTTCAAATCAATACCGGTAGAGTTTTTAAAAGAAAAAAACTCCGGTTTATTCAAAGCCAATACCTCTAATTTTTCCTTTAGTATTCTGTTGTCTTCTAGCACCCGGATAACCTTCCCTTGGTTATCGCACAACGAAAAAACCGATGGCTTGCCCGCTTGCGAAGTATTGCAAAGCATGTACTGAAATCCTTCAGAAAACTGCACTTTGTTTACACCGACAGCGGGTGTAATTGGGTTTTTCTTTTTTCCGTCTAAGCTAATGGTAAACGATTGGCGCTGCATGGGTGAAATTTCGGTAGATTCATAATAAATCAATTTATTTTTTTCATCCACCCCATGCACTTCTGTCACTTCCCAAGCACCACGCGTTACCTGTGTTTGTTTGCCGGTAGCCACATCTATCAGGTAAATATGATTAAACCCATCTTGTTCGCTGGTCCAAAGCAAGGTTTTGCCCCCGTTAAAAAACCGAAAATGATCATGAATTTCAATATACGTATCGCGAGTTTCTGTAAATAACACTTTTGATTGCAAACTAATAGGTTCTACTAAATGAATCTTTAATTCATTTTGCATACGATTCATGGTAATGGCATAGATTTTTCCATCCGGAGTCCAGCCTAAACGCGGAATGTATTCATAAGTACTGCCTAAATCTATTTTATGCGATTGTTGTGTTGCTAAGTTAAAAACATGGAGCGTAACCTTTGCATTCTTCTCTCCTACCTTAGGATATTTGAATTCATAATCCTTGGGATATAAACGCCCTTCAAACATAGCCATTTCATACAGAGGTACTTCTGTTTCATCAAAACGTAAATACGCAATGCTTTTACCATCCGGACTCCATTCAAAGGCTCTTACAATGGCAAACTCTTCTTCATACACCCAGTCTGAGCCTCCGTTGATTATATGATTTTTATGCCCATCGGTGGTAGCTTGTATCAGTAGTCCGGTATTCAAATCTTTAATAAAAATGTTGTTCGCCTTTAAATAGGCCACCTGGTTTCCATCGGGCGAAAAATGAGCATTTTGCTGCTTGCCGCCTTCGTCCAGCTCATACAAACGGTCGTTGTCAACTTCATAAATATAGTTTTTATCTAAGCTGGAATAACGATAAATGGGTTCAGATTGCGTAGAAAGTAATATCTTCTTTTCATCCGCACTAAAGGTATAATCATCAAACTCCAACGCGTTTCCCCCTACCGTAAAGACCCACTCTTGTTTTACCATTCCGGTATTGTAATCATATTTTACAATTTTATTTCCCTGCTTTACGGTATAATGCAACCCGTCTTTCATGCTTCTCCAGCCATATACTCCCTTGGCTGAATAACTGTACTTTAACCAAATATCTTCCAGGGTAATTTCCTTTTGAGCAAACAAATTCCCGGCAAGTATAATTTGCAACAGAATGAATACAATTTTTTTCATCATGCTTTTGATTTATGGGCTTCAAAAAAAAATAGCAGGCTATAAAACCTGCTATTCATTTTAATGTGTAAAATTTATTTCTTAGGCGAAGTGGACTCAGTTTTAGATCCACTTTTATCGCTTCCTCCTCCGGTTGAACCGGATTTTGTCCCAGTAGGAATTTTTAATTTTTCTTTTACTTCCTTGGTAATATCATCTTGCTGGTCAGCATACAGCAGCATGCCTTTGCTGGTATCAAACACATAGCTCAAGCCCTTTTCTTTAGCCACATCGTTAATAGCCGTTTCAATTTTAGTAATCAGCGGTGCTAATAATTTTTGCTGTTTTTCCATCAATTCATCTTCAAACACCTGTTGGGTTTTTTGCAAGCGTTGCTGATCTTGCATCAACTCTTCCTGCTTCACTTGCTTCATCGCTTCGCTCCATTCTTTTTCTTTTTTCTGATATTCGGCTACCTTCTTTTGGTATTCATCTACCATTTTTTGGTAATCGGCATCCAATTCTTTTCCATAGCTTTCTAAATCAGCCTCTACAGTTTTCATTTCCGGCATCGCCGTTAAAATTTCCATCGAATTTACGTACCCAAACTTTTTAGAATCGGTATCCATTTTAGAAGCAGCCATCAACCCGATAGCTACAACTCCTAAAGCGATCATTACCTTATTTTTCATGTGTATCTATTTAAAATTCAAAATTGATTTGCGAAGGTACAATAATTTCCTATACTTTTTTAAATATGTTCCAGTACTTCTGATCAGGCAACGGTGCCATTACTTCCATTGGCGCTTTGGCTATCGGATGCATAAAAATCAATTTCCGTGCATGCAAGCAAATGGATTGATCTTCATTAGCCCGGCGATCACCATACTTTACATCTCCTACAATCGGTGTGCCATTTGCGGCCAACTGCACTCGAATTTGATGATGCCTCCCTGTTAACGGCAAAACTTCGAGCAAACTATATCGCTCTACCGATTTTAACAATTTATAACACAATCGGCATTCCAAAGCACCTGGTGTACCCGGGTGGGTTACAAACGATTTATTCACTCGTTCATTTTTTACTAAGTAATGATGTAGTTCTTTTTCAGCTATTTCAGGTTTCCCCCGTACCACCGCCCAATAAATTTTTTGAGTGGCTCGTTCCCTAAACAAAGCATTCATGCGGCTTAAAGCCTTGCTGGTTTTGGCAAATACTACTACCCCACTCACCGGCCTGTCCAGCCGGTGCACCACCCCGCAAAACACATTGCCGGGCTTGGCATATTTCGTTTTTAAAAACGCTTTTACCAGTTCACTCAACGGCACATCGCCGGTTTTATCGCCCTGTACTATCTGACCGGCTTTTTTATTTACCACAATCAAGTGATTGTCTTCATACAAAACATCTTCCTCTGTAAGTTTCATTCAATAAAATTACATCAAATATCTTCAGCTCGCATCGTTTCAAATATTTTCATTTTATTTTATATCAGGCTGCTTTAGCGGCTATCCACTGCAAGTCCTCAGGGCTCAGCCACACAGGGCATCCGGGTAGCGGTGTCTTCGTGCCCTCAGCCCCGCTACCCCGTGCCCTGTGGGCTTCGCCCTTCCGGGCTTTCCGTTCCTATCCGCAGCAGATTTTTTATTTCTTACTTCTACCACACATGCAAATACCTCCTATCTTTGCCGCATGATAAATTTTCATTTCTCATCATTATATTTTTATTAGAGGTTTCCTGTAATTCCGGCGTAACGAAAAAACCAGCCATCTCACCACCTACTGAAACTATCCACCAGCCTAAAATCTCAGATAGTACCATCTCTCATTCCTCCACTCACAGCAACTCATCTTTTGTACCAGATTCTATAGCCTACACCATCGAAGTTGGATACGATGTTCGCGTAAAAAAATATTTCCGCTTTATGGATTCAATCGTAGCTACCGCAGATACAAACCTGCTTAAATATAAACCCGATGAATACCTCATCGTACACGCTAACCCCTGGATTATTGACACCCTCCAAGCCTTTGATTACTATCGGATGATGAAGCGGGGAATTTTTGTGTATGACCAAACACAATTAGTCGTATTACGAAAAGGCACCCAACTGGTAATGCCAGATAGTGCCTGGGCAGCTTCCATCCGTAAAAAACTCAAAGAAACTGTGATTGACGTAAATATTCCTGAATTTACCCTGCGTATCTATCAGCAGGGAAATAAAATATTAGAATGTCCGGTGAGAGTGGGCAGAAATGCCGATGAATTCTTGCAGGTGGTTGGACGTACCGTTAATCTTAAAACCCCCATTGGTAAAGGAGAAATCGTTCGAATTTCCCGCGAACCGCTTTACATTAACCCCCGAACCGGAAAAAAATACGAAAAAACCCGCCGCGATGATGGCAAATACACCCTCATGCCCATCATTCCCTGGATTGAACCTTCCATTAACGGCATACGCTATGGTGCCATGATTCACCCCACCACCAACCCGGAAACATTGGGAAAAGCCTATTCCCATGGTTGTGTAGGCACCACTGAACATGATGCCTGGATGATTTATTACAATGCACCCATTGGTACGCCCGTTATTTTTCGATACGACTTAGAAGTAATACAACCCAATGGTGATACTTTACACCTTAAAGACATTTATGGGGTAAAGCAGAAAAAGAAACAATAGCACTGATTTACATGTAGATACATTTTTATGAAAGTGCTATCTTTGTCTCCCCATGAAAATAAAGACCCATATCAAAGGATGGATGAGTAGCACGACGATGCTGCTTTTTCTTCCAATAACACTTGCTTCGCAACAGACAATGCATCCTGAGGATGCTGTTGTATCGGATATAACAGCTGATACCCCGGTTTGCCTTCAGTTTGACGAAAACCTGTTTTTGTGTAACTGGGTAACTAATCAAACCTTTGCCTACTGGAATGAAAAGATAGCCCCCAATGGCAATCATGTACTGGAACTGGTAAAAGGTGAAGAAAAATTTTGCTTACCGGTACATGGTAAATTATGGAGCATTTTTAAAAAAGGGCATAACGGCCTGGATATTAACCTGCAAACCGGTGATACCGTTCGGGCTGCTTTTGATGGGAAAGTGCGCTATGCCCAATACAATAAAGGAGGTTTCGGGAACCTGGTCATCATCCGGCATTTCAATGGATTAGAAACTTATTATGCCCACCTTTCCAAGCTACTTGTAAAGCCCAATGAACCGGTGAAAGCCGGAGAAGTTATTGGTTTGGGTGGTTCTACCGGAAGAAGCCGGGGACCTCACCTGCATTTTGAAGTACGATACAAAGACAAGCCGCTTGACCCGTTTGCTTTTATTGATTATGAAAAACGGTCGCTCAAAACCACCGAACTTGAACTTAACGAAACGGTGTTTGAACCTTGGAAATCTTCACCGCCGCCATCGGCAACCGCCGATAGCTCGTTACTAAACCTTTATACCATAGCCCGCTACAACGAGCCTCTGGGTGGCGAAGATTCGGCAGAAAACCTAACTGCAGAAAGCCTTCAAAAGCCCACTGCAACCTCTTCCACCCTTTGGCACACCATCAAAAAAGGCGATACGTTGTATGCGCTATCTTTAAAATACAAAACAACGGTAAAGAAAATTTGCAGCCTGAACGGATTAAAGGAAAATTCTATCCTGCAAATCGGTAAAAAAATCCGCATTAAATAACCGGTGATACGCCCACTGCTTTTCCGAATTGGTGAATACATACGTTACAGGCAGCAAGCCCGAGGCATTCAGTATATTCATTCGCCTTTTTTATTTCAGCTCATGCAGGCCTGTTTTTACGATAAATCACAACCCATTTTTGAGCCCATTGAAAACCTGCGGTTTGAATTATTAAACAACCATCAATCCATCATACGAACTGATTTTGGGGCTGGAAACACGGGAAAAAATAAGATACAAACCATTCAGTCCATTGCTCAAAAAAGCTTGCAACACCCACGAAATGCCAGACTGCTATTTCGGCTGGCTAACCACTTACAAGTAAAAAACATCCTAGAATTGGGAACCTCGTTCGGAATTACTACGTTGTATCTAAGCCTGGCTGCCGGAAACGGAAAAGTAACTACTATCGAAGGAGACCCAGCCATTCAAAAGCTAGCATCTCATCATTTTACAAAACTTAGTAGGCATAACATTCATGCCATTTGTGGAAATTTTGACGAAGTGTTGCCCAAAATCCTATCTAGCATTCAACCATTAGATATGGTATGGATTGACGGCAATCATCGGAAAGAACCTACCCTTCGATATTTTGAAATGCTGCTGCCTAGTATGCATTCGGAAGGAGTGCTGATTTTTGACGACATCCACTGGAGCCCTGAAATGGCCAATGCATGGGAAATTATCCGCCAACATCCTAAGGTTACCCTCAGCCTCGATATTTTTCAAATGGGTATTGTATGTATTTCTGAAAAGCTTAGTAAAGAACATCGTATATTAAAATATCCGTTATAAAATTTTGATGCTTAACAAACTTTAATCGGCAATACCTGTTGAATAACCGGTGGATTGATTAACATTGTAAAAACTTAACGGGGTATGCAGGAGGTAATCCGAACGGTAAATATTACACGCGACTTTATGCTGGGCAAAGAAGTGATTAAAGTACTGAAGGGAATATCCATCAGTGTAAAGAAGAATGAATATGTAGCCTTTATGGGCCCTTCAGGTTCCGGCAAATCTACCTTTATGAATATCATTGGTTGTTTGGATACGCCTACCAGCGGACAATATTTTCTGAACGGTACAGACGTAAGTAAAATGAACGACCGGGAATTGGCCGGGGTGAGAAATAAAGAAATCGGATTTATTTTTCAAACCTTTAACCTGCTACCCCGCTACACTGCCCTTGAAAATGTAGCTTTGCCTTTAGTTTATGCTGGATACAGCAAAACAGAACGTATTAAGCGGGCTAAAGAAGTATTAGAACAAGTTGGATTGGGAGACCGGATGAAACACAAGCCCAATGAGCTTTCGGGGGGGCAACGACAGCGAGTTGCAGTTGCCCGGGCGTTGGTGAATAATCCCACCATTTTGCTGGCCGACGAACCCACCGGAAACTTAGATACCAAAACCAGCTACGAAATCATGGCATTGTTTGACGAACTTCACCAACGAGGCAACACCATCATTGTTGTAACCCACGAAGAAGATATTGCCAAGCATACCAGCCGTATTGTTCGCCTGCGCGACGGGCTCATAGAAAGCGATGTACCTAACACCCCAGAAAAAACGTTTTTGAACTTTGTAAGCTCTCAAAAATATCTGCACCCATGAAGATTTATACCAAAACCGGTGATAAAGGCACAACTGCACTTTTTGGCGGTGCCCGTGTACCTAAATATCATCCCCGCATTGAAGCATACGGAACGGTAGATGAGTTAAATTCGTGGATAGGGTATTTACGGGACCAATCCATTCCTCAAGCTCAAAAAGATGAGTTACTTCAAATACAACATCATTTGTTTGAAATCGGAGCCATGCTGGCTGCCGAACCCGGCAAAAAAAACCTTTGGGTACCCGAAATTGAAGAACAACATATTACAGCATTGGAAAAACAAATGGATGCCATGGAAACCCTCCTACCCGAACTAAAAAACTTTATTTTACCGGGCGGGCATCCCATTGTAAGCCAGGCACATATCGCTCGCTGCGTTTGCCGCCGAGCAGAGCGACTGGTCGTTCAATTGGCCGAACAAGAAGAAGTTTCAGGCATGCTTATTATTTACCTTAACCGCTTGAGCGATTACCTGTTTATGTTAGCCCGCTATTTGGGCGTACATTTGGGAGTTTCTGAAATACCATGGCTACCGCGAAAAAAAGAGGAATAAGTCTGCTTACCTGGCTAAACTATTTCTTTATAGTTCCTAAGTAAAGCCACAAATTTCATTTCTATATTTTTCATTAACAGATAGTTGATATTTTTTAAAAAAAAATAACCTTTAGAATCTTAGGATTTGAAATCGCAACCAATTTTCTATATTTTTGCAACCCTTAAAAGGTTACATAAATTTTTGTAAACTTTTAAATAAAAGATTCGTTAACGTGAAACTATAATCCCTAAAACCGGAAAGTTATGTACTGGACACTGGAATTAGCTTCATACTTAGAAGATGCCCCATGGCCTGCTACCAAAGATGAATTAATTGATTTTGCCATGCGTAGCGGCGCCCCAATGGAAGTAATTGAAAACTTGCAAGAATTGGAAGATGACGGCGAACCGTTTGAATCTATTGAAGACATTTGGCCGGATTACCCCACCAAAGACGACTTCTTTTTTAATGAAGACGAATACTAAAAAGTTTGCCCCGGAATTCCGGGGTTTTTTATTTTCATAAAAAACAATGAAAAACTCTCCTATGCAGTTTAAATTATCAAGTGCAACAAAATGATTTGCTGCTTCATTTGCTCTTTATATCAAAATATTTAGATAAAGAGCAAATGAAGCATACCAAACATTACAAATGGAATTAGCTTAAGAATATTAAAAGGTCTGGTTTTCAGCTAATGTAAGCCGTATTGCCTCAGAAAGCTTTGGACGTATTCTTCCTTTATGAAAAATATTTTGGCCCAGATTAGTGCCTTTACGAAGTTTTACTTGCTTTTCTTTGGGTAGATGCATAAAGTCTTTACATTCTATAGAACAACATCCTTCATAAGTTTTTTTACAATCTTCGCATTGAATGAATAGCAGATGGCAGGCGTCATTTTTACAATTGGTATGTGTATCACAGGGCTTTCCGCATTGATGACATTTACTGATGATTTCATCACTAATTCTTTCACCAAGTCGTTCGTCAAAAACGAAATTTTTTCCATGAAATTTATTTTCTAGTCCTTCATTCTTTACTTGCCGAGCATATTCAATAATACCCCCATAAAGTTGGTTTACATCTTTAAATCCTAAATGTTTCAAATAAGCACTGGCTTTTTCACAACGAATACCTCCCGTGCAGTATAAAAGTATCTTTTTGTCTTCTTTTCCACGTAGCATTTCAGCTACCATAGGTAATTCTTGTTTGAATGTATCTGCATCCGGGCAAATGGCTTTTTCAAAGCGACCAATCTCACTTTCATAGTGATTTCGCATATCTACTACTATAGTGTCAGGATGTTCTAATGCTTCATTAAACTCCCTGGCTGTTAAATGTTTTCCAACGTTGGTAACATCGTATGTGCCCGGAGCTAAGCCATCAGCTACAATGTTCTTCCGAACCTTGATAACTAATTTAAGAAATGATTTACCATCATCTTCCACGGCAATTTTAAAAGGTATGTCTTTAAAACGAGAATCCGAATAAAGATGATTTTTAAATTCTTCAAAATGATGTTCAGGTACATTCATTTGTGCATTGATTCCCTCATGGGCTACATAAATTCTTCCCAAACAGTTTAGCGAGTTCCATTTGATGTATAACTCGTCCCTTAATTTCTGAGGGTCATCAATCATTACATACCGATAAAAAGACAAGGTAATCCTTTTAAACGTTTCGTTCTCCAGTTTTTTTCGGAGGGTTTCTTTGTCATACTTGTTATACAGTTGCATGCTGTATAGGTTTTTTATTAAA
>CALEWF010000097.1 GCA_937925455.1 uncultured Flavobacteriales bacterium
ACAAATTGACCAAAGCAACTGGTTACGAATCATTCGTAGCCTCTAAGCACACAGACATGAGTTAATGTTCATCCGTCAACTGACGATGAACCAAACTCGCAGGAGAAACTCGCCACACTAAAGGTGTAATAACTTAGAAGGGGATTTATAAGAGAGATACAAACCTCATGCTATTGTTGTATTAACTAAAATAAAATACGTCATTTAGCGTAGTTCAAATTCCATCTTCACGGTAATGCTGGCAGTTTTATTTTTACTGCTGGTATTAAATGTTCCTCCCCAAGAATAGTCTTCATTGGTATATTGACCTGTAATTTGAAATATTCCCATATTACTATTTAGTAGTTTTCCTATTTTCGATCCAGAATTTTTTGCAATTGTTTCTGCTCTAAGTTTTCCATCTTGGGTAGCTTCGGCTAATAAGTTTATTTTTAAATCGGCCAATTTGGTGTAATAATATTGTGGTTCATAAGATTGTAGTTGAATGCCTTTATCCAATAACTCGGTAATTTCACGGGATATTCGTTCTACTTTTTCTAACTCCATGGATTCTACTTTTATATTCTGACTTAAAATATATCCATTAAAAATTCTATTATTTCTTCCTTTATCAAAGTAATATTCTATATCTTCCATTGTATTAACAGATGAAAAAATAATTTCATTTTCTTTTATACCATTTTTTCTTAAATATTCTCTAATTAGGCGTTCATCTTCTTTTAATGCAGCGTATGCTGTTTTTATATCCATCGAACGTTGGCTAAATGAAGCATTCCATACAATTAAATCTGAGGTAAAATGGTGTTCGGCCATGCCGGTTACACTCACTTTTTTTACTTTTTGACCTCTTGTTTTGTAAGCTCCTCCGATAATTGCTGCTGCAATAATTACGGATATGGCAATAATAAATGTAGCAGTGGTGTTGGTTTTCATAGAAATTCTATTTGAAAAAATGATTTAAAATGGAAAATTCTATTTTATTAGATTTGGATTTCAAAATTAAAAGCTCTTTTTCTATTTCGTCATAAATTTTTACTGGTATAACGCTTTTTAACAAAACGTAATCTTCATAAAAATATTCTTCTACCAAAACCTTTTGTTTTTTAATTATATCAATCAGTTTCTGATAATTTGTGTAATCTGATTGAATTTTAATGAGGTATTTTTTTTCAATGGTTACTATTGAGTTTTTTTCTATGGCCAATCGGGCAGCCTCCCCATAAGCTTTCACTAAGCCGGCTGTTCCAAGTAAAATTCCACCAAAATATCGTACAACAATTACTGCTACATTTACTAAACTTAATTTTGTTATTTGATTTAAAATGGGTCTTCCTGCAGTGCCCGAAGGTTCTCCTGCATCATGGCTTCGTTGAATAATTTCAGTAGCACTTTTTATTGTATAGGCAAAACAATAATGACGTGCACCTTTATATTCTCCTTGTGTTTCTTTTAGTTTATTTTTAAAATCTTCTTCATTTGTAATAGGAAAAGCTATTCCTATAAATTTGCTGCCTTTTTCAGTGTATATCCCTTCTGTGGTTTGGGATAATGTTTGGAGTGAAATTTCAGAATTTTCCATTTAGTAAAATAATTGCTATAATAGATAAGAATAATCCAATATAATTGATCATAAGATATTTTTCACGAAAAATCAAAATACCAATCAGCGCTGAGGTTATTACAATTCCTATATTATTCAATGCGAAAACCACAGCACTTGGAATTTCAGCAAAGCGTAAAGCCCTTAGTAAGAAGAACAACGAACCCCAGTTAAAAATTCCAAGCAAAACACCGGCAAAAATGGAACGAAGGGTTGGTATTTGTTTGGTGCGTAATGATTGTAATAAAAGAAAGATAAATCCGCTAATAAATGCAAACAGAAAAATTAATGAGGCAAAAGGAACAAACTCGTTTTCGTAAATAAATAGCTTTTGTGCGATATTCAAGTAAGTGTCAATAAATCCACTTCCTATGAATAAAATAAACGGAAGAAGTATTACCCATATAGAAGGTTTAATGTGATCTTTTCGATAGGAAATAGCTAATACTGCTGTGATGGCTATAGCTAACCCAATCCATTGCCAAGTGTTTAGTTTTTCTTTAAAGTATAACACTCCCACCATTACCGGAATCACCATGCTCATCTTACCGGCTACTGATGTTATGGCCATGCCTGCTTTTTGAGTGGTTAATGCCATAACCAAAAAAATAGAAACAAATACAATCCCCAAAATCAATGTATGAATCCACCAGGGTGACGTAAATGCTTCTTGTAACGAAAAAGGGAGAATCAATAATCCTGTAACGGATGCTGTAATATAATTTATCACAATGGCATGCAGATTATGTATCTTAAATCTTACAAATAGTTTGAAAAATACAACTAAAATGGTGGAAAACAGAATACTTAGCAAAAGGGCTGTCATAATTTTTCCGGATGAAAGATTTCAATAATATCCTCGCTCATGGAAATGGTTTGTGACGACTTTGCAAGGTGTAAGGTAGGAGCTTTAACTCCGGTATGTAATGAAAGTTTTGTATTGGTAATCACTCTTGCTTCATCCCATAAGCCAGCATGGATGAAATTTTGAAGTGTATAAGCTCCACCTTCTACCAATACCGAGATAATATGATTGGTTCTGCAGAATTGTATAAATGGTTGGAGAGAATCATTAGGTGAAGATTCAATTACATACGTTGCAGCTTCGTTATTCCATATTTTTAAATTAGGGGGTAGGGGAGAATTGTTATTTAAAATAAGGCGTATCGGATTTTTCCCTTTCACCCACCGAACGGTTAGTTCTGGATTATCGTTTATGGCTGTATGGCTGCCTATTAAAATGGCTTGTTCTTCACTACGCCATTGATGTACTAACACGTCAGTTTCCGAATGAGATATTTTAATTTTTTCACCAGGTTGGCCAATAAATCCATCAACCGTTTGTGCCCATTTTAATACAATGTAAGGACGTTGTTTTTCATGAAAGGTAATAAATCGTTTGTTCAACTCACGACAGGCATTTTCTTTTACTCCAACCTTTACTTCTATGCCGGCACGCCGAAGGATTTCAATTCCTTTCCCGGCTACTTTTTCATGGGGGTCTTTCATCCCTACAACAACCCGAGGAATGCCCATCTCAACGATGAGGTTTGCACAGGGAGGGGTTTTGCCATAGTGCGAACAGGGTTCTAAGTTAACATATAAAGTGCAATTTTTTAGTTGGGTTTTATCTTTTACTGATGCTATGGCATTTACTTCGGCATGTGGGCCGCCGTATGCCTGGTGGTAACCTTCACCTATGATTTTATTTTCTTCATTTACTATTACACATCCTACCATGGGGTTAGGCGCAGTGTAACCGCCTCCTTTACTAGCCAATTCTAAGCAGCGATTCATATAAACTTCGGGTGTCATTTCACCGGCAAAGGTAATGCAACTATCTTAATGGATAGGGTTTTAAACATGATGGTGTAAATAACATTACAAAATTGAAAATAAAATGCAGTAATAGGTAGGGTAGTTTTGTTTAAAACTTCGATAATGAAAAAAAAAATCCTTTTTTTGTTGTGTGTAATGCCAATAATGATTACTGCCCAAACTGATACCGTTCAACCTAAAAAAGATCCGCTAGTAATTAAATATCTTGTTAGTTCTGATTTTACTTTTACTTTGGGTAATTTAAATTCATTTACAACCATCAATAAAGGACAGTTGGATTTGGAAAAGCGGGTAATTGGTACAAAAATTTTAGCACAATATCGCTATGGCATTATTGATTCTACTGTTAATTCCAATGAATTGAATACATCCATCATGATTTCTCTATTCCCTAAAAATCGAGTGTATGGATTTGTGAATGGAGGGTTTGAAACTTCTTTTTTGAGAGGAGTTAAATATAGAGGATATGGAGGTTTGGGAGTTGGTTTTCGAGTAATTAAAACAGATACTCACCAATTTGAGCCTTTTATCAATTTTATTTATGAATATAACAAATTTGCCGAGCCTATTCAAACTACGCCAGATACAAGTTTTGTATTACAAACATTTCGTGGAATAGTGGGTTGGACTGGATTGCATAAAGTTATAAATAATAAAATGGCTATTGCTCACAATTTTAAATATCAGCAATCGTTGACCCAGGCAGATAACTTTCGTTTTGAAGGCAGCATTTCAATAACTTATCCTATTATTAAAATACTATCTGTTAAAGCTGGTTTTATAGGTACTTATGAAAATGTGGTGCCAGAAACAAGGAAAAAATCTGATTTTATTTGGACTTTAGGTATAGCATTGTCGAATTTATGATACCGTTTAAACAGTTTGGAGGGGAGGTGCCAATTCCCAATAACAAGGCATCTTCCCTTTATTATTTTATTCAACAGCAGCTTTCATCCATATATACAGCGGATGAAGCACGTATCATTGCACAGCTGTTATTAGAGCATTTTTCCGGAATTACTTCCTTGGAGTACAAAAAAAATCCTGACCAATTGGTAAATCAATCCGTAATTATGCAAGTGCATGGGTCGCTTGATTTACTAAAACAAGGGAAACCCGTACAACAAATTATTGGATGGTGTGAATTTTATCGTCATCGTTTGATGGTAAATGAACACGTGCTAATACCAAGGCCTGAAACCGAAGAATTGGTAGAGTATGCAATACATTCGGTAAATTCTGAATCTCTTACTATATTGGATATTGGAACCGGGAGTGGATGCATTGCCATTTCACTCAAAAAAGCCATTCCACAAGCCCAAGTATGGGCGATGGAAGTATCGCCCGAAGCCTTGCAAGTAGCACGGGCGAACGCCAACCAGTTAAATACTGTAATTTATTTTATTCAAGCCGATGTAATGTTGTATGCATCATGGGATGCGTTGCCCGATTTTGACTTGATTATTTCTAATCCTCCGTATATTTCATTGGACGAACAATCTTCATTGTCTAAAACAGTAATAGATTTTGAACCTCATACAGCATTGTTTGCACCTGGAACTGATCCGCTGGTTTTTTATCGAAAAATAGCTGAAATTGGTCGTTTGAAATTAAAACCACAGGGTCAAATTTGGGTGGAAATCAACGAGCGGTTGGGAGATGAAACCCGCCAAGTGTTTGTGGAGGCTGGCTATCATACGGTTGATTTACGCAACGATCTGAGTGGAAAACAACGATTTGTGAACGCAAAAAGAGAACGTGTATGAACAAGGATCAAATTAAATCACGAATGAACGATTTGATACAGCTGATCAATTACCATAACTACCGCTATTATGTACTTGATGACCCAGAAATTTCAGATTACGACTATGATCAACTACTTAACGAACTGATTCGTTTAGAAAAAGAACATCCGGAACTGGCTGAGCCAAATTCGCCAACCCAACGAGTAGGTGGAGATATCACCAAAAAATTCCCTACCGTAAAACACAAGATACGGATGATGTCTCTTGATAATACATACAGTTTTGAAGAACTGGAAGAGTTTCATCAACGTGTGGTAAAGGCTGTTGGGTATGAACCGGAGTATGTATGCGAATTAAAAATTGATGGGGTGGCCATTAGCATTCATTATGAACATGGGAAATTAAAACAAGCCGTAACCCGTGGCGATGGTATTCAGGGTGATGAAGTGACGGCTAATGTAAAAACCATTCGTTCGGTGCCGTTGCAACTCTTGGGAAATGACTATCCGGATGAATTAGAAGTAAGGGGAGAAATATTTATGCCCGTAAAAGTATTTAAAAAACTCAATGAAGAATTGCGGGAAGAATTGATTGAAAAAGGATTAAATGAAGAAGAAATTGAACAACAGTTATTAAAAAATCCCAGAAATACGGCGGCCGGAACCTTAAAGTTACAAGATTCAAAAATCGTGGCTTCCCGTAAGCTTGATTCGTTTTTGTATTTTGTGATTAGTCCCGAATCATCGTTTGAAACACATTACGAAAGTGTATTAAAAGCCAAAGAGTGGGGTTTTAAAGTCAATCCATACATGCAAAAATGTGCTTCGTTGCATGAAGTAAAACAATACATAGCGCACTGGGAAAAAAAGCGGTTTGAATTAGATTACGATACGGATGGAATAGTTATTAAAGTTAATAGTTTTAAGTTACAACGCTTGCTGGGAGAAACAGCCAAAGCCCCCAGATGGGCCATTGCATATAAGTATAAGGCAGAACAAGCAGCTACCATTCTTCAAGACATTATTTTTCAGGTAGGTCGTACAGGGGCTATTACGCCTGTAGCGGTCCTCAAACCGGTACAACTAGCAGGAACAACGGTAAAACGAGCTTCTTTGCATAATGCCGATTTTATTGAAGAAAAAGATTTGCGGATTGGAGATACCGTGTTTGTAGAAAAAGGGGGAGAAATAATTCCCAAAATTATAGGAGTTGATTTATCCAAGCGTGATTTGTTTGCAAAGCCTTTTCATTACATTACTCGCTGCCCCGAATGTAATACTCCACTAGTACGCAAAGAAGGAGAAGCCATCCATTACTGCCCGAATGAAACAGGTTGTAAACCCCAAATTTTGGGTAAAATGATTCATTTTATTACTCGAAAGGCTATGAATATTGAAAGCCTGGGAGAAAAAACCATTGAGCAGTTTTACGAAGCCGGGTTGGTAAAAAACTTTGCAGACTTTTATGAGCTGACGTATGATCAAATTATCCGTTTAGAGGGGTTTCAAGATAAAGCAACGCGAAATATTTTGCAGGGTATTGAAGCTTCGAAAAAAGTTCCTTTCCCGAGAGTATTGTATGCATTGGGCATTCGGTATGTGGGTGAAACCGTTGCACAAAAATTAGCCCGCCATTTTAAATCCATCGACGCTTTGAAAAAAGCCTCTTTTCAAGAACTCTGCGAAGTAGAAGAAATAGGCGATAAAATAGCTGCCAGCATAATTGAATATTTTAAAAATCCCTATAATCTATTAATCATTGAGCGACTGAGAAAATACGGAGTCCAGTTAGCATTGGAGGAAGATACTTTAAAACCAATAGACGATAAACTGAAAGGCTTAAGTTTTGTAATTTCTGGAGTGTTTGAAAAACACAGTAGAGATGAACTAAAGGAATTAATTATTCAGCATGGGGGTAAAAACACAGGTTCTGTATCTGGAAAAACATCCTATTTATTAGCCGGAGATAATGCCGGTCCTGAAAAATTGAAAAAGGCTGAACAGCTTGGAATAAAAATAATTGGTGAAGAAGAATTTTTGAAGATGATCGGAAAGTGAGCAGTGAAAGTGGTAATGAATATTCGCTTAGTTAAAATTGCTCGTTTATCTAAGTATCTTTAAAATAGAAAGATTGAGAAAAGTAAATTTCTATTTTTAACTGTACTATTTTCGGGGGAGCTTACACCCAACAAATTCTACAACGCTGTTTTTTGAAAATTGCCATTCGAGACAATCGAAAGTGTTATCTCATTTCATTTTCGACAGGT
>CALEWF010000098.1 GCA_937925455.1 uncultured Flavobacteriales bacterium
CTTAAACTTTTCAAAATCATCTTCCTTCTCATTTGTCTCAATAAAAGTACCATCGTATGGGTCTGACTCTTCGGGGAAAATACCATTTCCAGGAATAGAGAAAAAATAATATTTTAAAAATGAACCATTACCTTCATAAGATATATTATTATTGAGAAATAATTTTTGCTTAGTTCTAATTTCTTTAAAATAATGATATTGAGCTAAGCCATAAATATATTGTTCGCTTATATCAGAGGGTAAACCAGGTATGGTTTCAAGCATGGATGCGATGGCAAATGCAGTACACGTACCTCTATCATATTGGTTTTTTACGGGTGTTTGATAATTTCTGTAATCAACTATGGGTTGTGAATAACTTAATGCAAATAGTGAAAAATAAATAATAATCTCTATAATGTAATAGTTCTTTTTCATAATAAATGTATTATTTTAAAAAAAATAAATTCCTTTTTATTCCTTCAAATCCGCTTCTTTGTAAAGGTGATTTTTTTAATGATAAATTAAATACTTCTTCGGATAGTTCTTGCCAATCTTTTTCAGAATTATTTAAAATTACATCATTTGCATTAAACCGTTCTTCCTTCGTTGGTCTGGAAAACCGATTCCATGGGCATACATCCTGGCAGATATCACAACCAAACATCCAATTTTCAAACTTTCCTTTCATTTCCTGTGGAATTTCCTCGCGGAGTTCGATGGTGAAATAAGAAATGCATTTGCTGCCATCAACCACATAGGGCTGCACAATGGCATCGGTAGGGCAAGCATCTATGCAACGGGTGCATGTTCCACAATAGTCTTTGATAGGTCCATCAGGCACACATTCTAAATCGCAGATAATTTCTGCAATAAAAAAAAATGAACCCATGCTACGGTTAATAAGATTGCTGTGTTTCCCTATCCATCCTAACCCGCTTCGTTTTGCCCAAGCTTTTTCTAACACCGGGGCACTGTCAACAAAAACTCTTCCATGAAAATTTCCGATTTGTTCCTGTAGGCGAAATACCAATTCTTTCAGTTTATCTTTAATTACAAAGTGATAATCTTCACCATAAGCATACTTGCTAATCTGTGGGGCATCAGCACGTTGTTTTTTTTCGGGATAATAATTATACAGTAAAGAGATAACTGATTTTGCACCTTCTACAAGCAAGGTAGGATTCGTCCGCTTGTCGAAATGATTTTCCATATACTTCATTTTACCATGCATCCCCCGATTGAGCCAATTTTCTAATTGCCGGGCTTCTTCTTCCATAAATTCGGCTTTCGATATACCACAATAGTCAAAACCCAGTTCACAAGCTGTATTCTTGATGATAAGGCTATGTTGATCCGGTTGAGGCATAATAGAAATTCAAAAATCAAATAAGGAGGGATTGTCTAATGGACGAATACGTCCCAGATGTTTATATGCCTTTTCAAGCACAATGCGGCCACGCGGAGTACGTACAATAAATCCTTCCTGAATCAGGTAAGGTTCATATACTTCTTCAATGGTGCCAGGGTCTTCACTTACAGCGGTGGCAATGGTACCTAAGCCTACCGGCCCGCCTTTAAATTTATCAATCATGGTGGTGAGGATTTTATTATCCATTTCATCCAGTCCAAACCGATCCACATTTAAAGCGGTGAGTGCTATTTGGGCAATTTCAAAAGTGATGCTTCCATCACCTTTAATCTGTGCAAAGTCACGTACTCTGCGTAGTAATGCATTAGCAATACGTGGCGTACCTCTACTTCTACGAGCTATTTCATGGGCTGCATTGTCTTGAATAGCTATCTTTAATATGGATGAAGAGCGTTTTACAATGCGAGTTAATGTCTCTTCGTCATAATATTCCAATCGGGCATTGATACCAAATCTGGCCCGAAGTGGAGCTGTAAGTAAACCTGAACGGGTGGTAGCGCCCACTAAGGTAAATGGATTGAGTGAAATTTGAACACTGCGAGCATTAGGCCCAGAATCAATCATAATATCAATTTTGTAATCTTCCATGGCCGAATATAAATACTCTTCTACTACCGGACTTAAGCGATGAATTTCATCAATAAATAAAACATCTCGTGGTTCTAAGTTTGTGAGTAATCCTGCCAAATCACCGGGTTTTTCAAGCACAGGCCCAGAGGTAATTTTGATGCCTACTCCCATGTCGTTGGCAATGATATGGGCCAAAGTAGTTTTCCCAAGTCCGGGAGGACCATGCAATAATACATGATCCAGAGCTTCGCCACGAAGTTTTGCAGCTTCTACAAAAATTCTAAGATTGTCCACTACTTTTTGTTGCCCGGTAAACTCATCAAACTCAACGGGACGAAGCACTTTTTCTATTTCGCGTTCTGTGCCTGTGAGTTTCTCTGGTGTCGGATCTAAATGCTCGTTCATGTTTCAAATGTACAAAGAAGAAAGTTTTGAATGGAAACAGCCACGTGTTTTGTTATTGATGATAGCATGATGGATGTGCAGATTAAAAAAAAGCAACTCAGATTATCCCCCAATTGTCCATTAGCGTACTGATAATTAAAATAGGCTGCATCAAGCGGCTGTACGTTACAAGTCCTCGGGGCTCAGCCACACAGGGCATCGGGGTAGCGGTGTCTTCGTGCCCTCAGCCCCGCTACCCCGTGCCCTGTGGGCTTCGCCCCTGCGGGCTTTTCACTTCCATCCGCAGCAGTCCGCCCCGCTGGGGCGGATGATTTGAAGATGAGTTAATTTGAAAATGTATTAATTTCATGGTATTCACAATTCGTAATTGATAATTGGGGTAGAGGGTGTATAGGTTGCAAACCGTATTATCAATGCGTTTAGATAGTAAATAGTAGGCGGAGAATGCGTTGTATCATACAGTTTGCTTCCCTGCCAAAGGCGGGTGGCAAACAAGCTATCAAGCATACAGATTGCTTCGGGCTGTCGCCCTTGCAATGACGCTAAGATTATCGGGGTAGCGTGTGATTCCATCCCTACGAAGCGGAGAAACTTGCAACAGCACCCCTTTATACAGGATGATTAAAATATTCTAATGAAAATTTTAGGATTATTTAAAATGTGAGAACAAATACTAGAAACAAAAACAGCCACAATCCATCTACGTAGTGCCAATAGCTGGATAGCAAATCTAGTTTTCGTTTTTCAAATGGATTGGTTACCATAATTAATTCTGCTACCACATCTTTAGTTCGCATGTAGGTTCTATACACTACAACCAACAAATAACCTAATCCAAACAAAACATGAAAAAAATGAATTCCAGAAATTACATATACGTAAGATAAAGCTACATTAGGATGCAAAGAGGATAAAGTTTTGGAATATAATTCCATCCAACCCATAATTTGTGCAGCCCCAAAAGCAAAACCAAGCAATAATGTAAAAAATAAATAATGGACAGATTTTTTAATCTGGTCGTTAAAAAAACATTGTTTAGCTTGTATTAACGTGTAGCTTGAACCAAGCATAATAAAGGTAGAGAGGATAAATGCCCGGGGAATTTCCATGGATAAGCTGGAGTTAGCGGCAGAAAACCGTTGAAGGCCATACATGGTGGTAAGTATAAGAAAAAGAAATCCACTGGTTGCCATACCCAAGTATAACATCACGTGGAAGGGATGCAACTTGCCAGAAGTAGCCAATTGAATAAAACTTTCTTTCTTTTTCTCACGACCAATCATGTTATCAAATTTCTGTATAAAACAATAAAAAACAAAAATTTTATGATGTTTTGAAAATCCATATCTAATGTAATGAACAGATTTGTTAAAGATTGGTTGTATGTTTTATGAAAAATCTTGAACTTGCAAAAAGAAAAATGGCTTCCTCTGAATGGAATGCAGCAATAGAATTATTAAATCGTGCAATGCTTGATGAGGAAGACCTAAAAGAAGTATATTATTGGATGAGTGTGTGCTGGTTAAAACAAGCTAAACCAGATAAAGCATTGGAGGTTATAGAAAAGGCGCTCAGTAAATTTCCGGATGATGCGATGCTGATAAGCGAACGGGGGGTGATATATTTTCATTTGGGAAAAAAAAGTTTGGCGTTACTTGATATGGACAAAGCGGTAATGCTCGAACCCGAAAATCCTTATCGTTATTCCAGCCGTGCTTTTATTAAAGATAGTTTGGGAGATTTAGACGGTGCTATTACAGATTACGAAAAAGCCATAAAATTAGACCCGAACGATGCAATTGCACATAACAATTTGGGGTTGTTATTAGAAAAAAAAGGGTATGTACAAAAATCAAAAAATTATTTTGCAAAAGCCGATAGTCTTACTTTTAGTGAAAAAGATTTTGTGAATTTTTTTTCCACCTTTAAAGTTGACAAAAAGCCCGAAAATAATTTAATATACAAAAAAACGAAACCTCGTTGGAAGGAATATTTTTACATAATCAGTGAATTTTTTCAAAACGCGGTGGTGCGAAAAGAGTTTTTTAGGTTTTGGGTTTTGAAAATAAAAAAGGGTGGTTTTTAACCACCCTTAGCATCTTAGAAGAAATTTACTTTAATTACAAGTATAACCCAAACTTTCTAAGCCTTGTTTAAATGCATCAATCTCAGCTTGTGTTGCAAATGTAGTATCTTCGCAAACACTACCTTCACACACTTCAATTTTTTTACCACAAATTTTTGCGGTTGGGGAACTAGATTTTGTACAAGTTGTACAATTTTCGCAAGCTGAAAACATCAATACAACAGCTGCTGCAATTCCTGAAAAAAATAATTTCATCTTCATAAAATTTAATTTTAGTTAGTAAATTATTCAGCAAAAATATAATTTTTTTAAAACTTTTAGAATATAAATGAAATTTTATAAAATATACTGCATATGCAGTATAGGTTATTCATTTATACAGAAATACATTTGTTATGTAACAAACCTTAAAATTAACATTTATGAAAAAGTTATTCTTTGTTTTAATCGTGTTTAGTTTGTCATTTGGACAAATATTTTCAGCAGATTTATGTGTTAATGAAAGTGGCAGTGGTGGCTGCTATGCATCAATTGCTGCTGCTTTGGCTGCTGCAAATGATGGTGACCGTATTATTATTCAACCCAAAGCCGGTGGTGTGCCTTATGTTGAGAACATCACCATAAATAAATCGGTACAATTGCTCTCAAACACTGAGGGAACTTTTTGGGTAATGCAAGGCGACATTACAATTACCCCGGCTGTAGGTCGCAAAATTTCAATTCTACACATGCGGAATATTGTAGGCAATATTTCCGCCGCTTCAAATAGTCCGGCTGGTACACGTTGTGAAGTGAATATTATGAATTGTAAATTGGATGACGGGAACATAAATTTTAATTATGATAATTTCAATGTAAATATTGTTTCTAATGTTATTGAAGACGGGTCAGTAGTATTGCGATTCGGCAATGTTATAGGCAATGAAATTAATGCAAATAATACTTCTGATTTGACCTCCAGTGCTTTTATATTATTAAACTCTGACGGAATATCTACCAATGATACACTTTACATTGTAGGTAATAAGATTAGATATTTATCGAGTATAACAGGTTCTGAAACAATACGTTGTATTTATTTAAGTTCATCTTCTCATTTCTTTTATGTTGCTAATAATTTAATAGTTACTACTGGTACAAGCAACACAACTTATTCTAGTAATTATTTTTCTGGAATATTTGTGAATACCGCTAAAAATTCTTCACTGGGGCAAAACTTTATATTGAATAATACTATCTATTCTAGTAATCCATATTATGTTTATGGAATATATTTTTATGGGCATGCAGCAAATGCATATACTAATGTTTTAAATAACTTAATAATTTTAATCAGTAATGGCTATAATTCATCAATTATTGGTAATTCAAGTGGTATAATAGCAGCGTCGTATAATTACTCGAATGTTGGGTTTAGTAGTTTATCCAATAATGGTACTAATAATTTAACATCAAATACCACCATCAATACGGCAACCGGAACATTGAATACCGGATCTGACGGTATCAATGGTGGATATCCTGATCCGGTGTATTATGACTTAGATTTAACGGTAAATGATGTAGGTGCATACGGAGGATCTTACAGCTTAAATAATTTTCATCCAATTACCGGTTCTGCCCGTGTATATTTTGTAAAAGCACCACGTACGGTATTGCAAAGCGGAACACTGAATATACGTGCTGAATCATTTGACCGCTAAGCCTCTTCAAAAGGAAAAGGAGTCTGATTGTTTAACATCCTAAATCTTTTGAATTATGGCGATGCATAAATATATAATCCTAATATGGCTATGGTTGTTATCATTTACGACAGTCGTAGCTCAACGCGGATTGATGCAAGCCGAATATTTTATTGATACCGATCCGGGTGTTGGGCTCGGTACAGCGGTCAATGCAGTAGATGGCAGCATTAATTCTGTGATTGAATCATTGTTTAAAAATGGCATATCGCCGAGTACACCAGGTTTTCATACACTCAATATACGCGTACGTGATAGTGTAGGAACGTGGGGTCCGGTATTTCGATATGTATTCCATACTACTTCAACGCTGTCCTTGCGAAACATTAAAGTAAATGCCGGAGAATTTTTTTGGGATACTGATCCCGGAAATGGCAACGGAACAGCTTTTCTTGCAGTAGATGGCTTATTTAGCGATGCTATTGAAGCATTAACATCTGGCCTGGTGTCAGCCCCCTCTTTGGGTACACACGTGCTACATGTGCGTGTACAAGATGCAAACGGAAACTGGGGTCCTACATTTAAACATGTAGTGAATGTAGTTAATCCATTATCGGTTCGCAATATACGTGTGGATGAAGCAGAACTTTTTTGGGATACTGATCCCGGGCAAGGCAATGGAATTGTAATGTTGGCATTTGATGGCAATTTTAACGATGCCATAGAAGCTGCTACCAAAAATACGCCTGCCCCATCGGTTGGAATGCATACCTTGCATGTTCGTGTAAAAGATCATGCGGGCACATGGGGTCCCGTATTCAGAACCATTGTAAATGTTACTAATCCATTAACAATACGTAATATTCGGGTAAGTCAAGCAGAGTATTTTTGGGATACCGATCCAGGGCAAGGCAATGGCAATGTGATGCTTGCATTTGACGGAAACTTTAATGATGCTATTGAAGCCATCACGCAAAGTAGCTCAAGTCCTGGTTTAGGAAATCACGTGTTGCATGTTCGTGTTCGCGATCATGTGGGGACTTGGGGACCTGTATTTCGTACAGTGATTCAATTTAATGATCCCTTAGTAAAACGCCCTATCCGGGTAAGAAAAGGAGAGTTGTTTATTGACGTTGATCCGGGTGCTGGAAATGGTACCCCATTGTTAGCATTTGACGGAAATTTCAGTGATGCGATTGAATCGGCCATTAAAACCATTTCTGCACCAGGGGTTGGAAATCATATTCTGCATGTAAGAGTGCAGGATACATTGGGTACCTGGGGACCGGTATTTCGTACTGTATTTCAGGCAACTGATTCATTACAGAAAAGAAGTATTCTCGTAAAACAAGGAGAATTTTTCTTTGATACCGATCCCGGACAGGGCAATGGTTTTACGCTATTAGCTCTGGATGGAAATTTTGATAATGCTATTGAAAGTTTAAAACAAGATTGGAACTTTTTTCCAGATACCGGTTTTCATGTGTTAAATGTTCGGGTTCAAGGTGCGAATAATCAATGGGGACCTGTATTTCGTACCGTTGTTAAAATTTTACCTTGTACAGCTCAACCGGTGGTAACCATTACACCCAATACTACCCAACAAATATGTCCCGGTGATACAGTTACCTTCCATGCATCAAATGGTTTTGCAACTTACACCTGGTTTAGGGGTGGTACGTTGGTAGGCACAGGTCAGACTTTTCATGCAGATACAATGGGTTATTACAGGGTTTATGCAGTTGATACTAATGGGTGCGGTGCATTTTCAGCATTTACACAAGTGCAACAAAATCCGGTATCTGTAAATATAACTTCAAGCGGACCCTTGGCCTTTTGTCAAGGAGGCTCTGTTGGGTTAAATGCTGGTGCTGGTTACACTTCTTATCAATGGAATACCGGGCATACTACATCCAGTATTACTGTATCATCTTCGGGTCAATACATAGTTACAGTAACTAATGCCAACAATTGTTTTACGCAGGATACGGTGAATGTAGTGGTGCATAGTTTACCTAATATTCCGTTAATTTCTACCAGTGGCCCAACCATCTTTTGTCCGGGCGGATCGGTACAATTAACAGTAAATTCTACCGATACGCTTTATTATTGGAATACGTATGCAACTACTCAAAGTATAACAGTATCAAATGTTGGAACCTACACAGTTACAGTTACCAATTCAAATAATTGTACTCGAAGCAATAGTGTGGTGATACAGCATTACCCGCAGCCCATCTCATCGTATAGTAATAACATCAATATTTGTCAGGGTGATTCAGCACAGCTGTTTGTGAACGGTGGAGTAAGTTATACTTGGACTCCTGTTACCGGGTTAAGTAATGCTACTATTAGCAATCCCAAAGCTGCACCAACAGTTAGTACGCAATACAAAGTAATTGTAACGGGTATTGGAGGTTGTGTTGATTCTGCATTAGTCAATGTGTTTGTAAACCCTTCGCCTACGGTTACAGCTTCGGCAAATGTTCCGGCGTGTGAAGGACAGTCGTTGTTGTTATTTGCTAACCCTTCAGGTGCTGGTAGTTATAGTTGGACAGGTCCTAATGGATTTAACTCAAGTTTACAAAATCCAATTATCGCTTCTTCCAGTGTAGCAAATAATGGCATGTATATCGTTACCGCATTGAATCCCGGAGGATGTTTTGCCAAAGATACTGTAATTGTTTCCGGAATAAATCCTTCACCTTCTATAACCGTTTTAGGCAATACAATCCTTTGTTTGGGTGATACTTTGAACTTAACAGTGGTACCCGGAGGATTAACATATCAATGGACAGGTCCTAATGGATTTTCTGCCACCTCCCAGTCAATCCAAGTAAATAATTTAAATGTTTCAGACGCCGGTAATTACATTGTACAAGCAACTAACAGCAACGGGTGCAGTACAACATCAGTTGTTAATGTGGGTGTTGGAGGAGGAACATTTAGCTTAAACCTTTCAGGTAATAATAATTTATGTGAAGGAGATGCTATTTCAGTAAACAGTTTACCCGGTGGGTTACATTATTATAATTGGTCAGGACCTAATGGATATACATCTACAAATCAAAACTTGTACATCAGTCCTGCACAATTAAGCCATACCGGCTGGTATGTATTGTCTGCGGGTTACACTGGTAATTGTAGCAGCACTGCATTAGACTCTATATTTATTCAGATAAATGCTAAACCTACAGCACAAATATTGACTACACAAACCATTTATTGTGCAGGCGATAGCCTTCATTGGCAAGCTGCAGCTGGAGGTACCAATTATTTATGGACAGGTCCGAATAGTTATTCCTCTACATTGCAAAATCCATGGATGTACGGGTTGCAAACATACAACAGTGGAATATACTATCTAACTGTAACAAATGCCAATGGTTGTAATGATCAGACGTCATTAAGCATTACTGTAAATCCGGTTCCACAGCCCAATGCTACTACCAATGCACCAATACTCTGCGAAGGAGATTCATTATTATTGTTTGCTAATCCTTCTGGTATGTCGTATAATTGGAGCGGTCCCAATGGATTTACATCTACTGACCAAAATCCAAGCATTGATTCTGCTACTACCAATATGCAGGGAACCTATTTTGTTACGGTTACTAATTTGTTTGGTTGTTCTGCTACTGCTCAAACTAATGTGTTTGTTAGTGGGCACCCACAAATTTCAATTGTTAACAATACGGTATTTTGCGAAGGGCAAACTTTGCAATTATTTTCTACACCCAACGGCATGGCTACTTATCAATGGACGGGACCTAATAATTTTAACAGTCCGTTGCAAAATCCATCTATTCCGCAAGTGGATACCAATGCTACAGGATATTATGTATTACATGTGATGAACGTTTATGGTTGTACGGATACAGATTCTATATTCATGCAAGTGTATCCTAAGCCGAATATCGTAGTTAGTGGTTCTACGGCTGTTTGCGATGGTGATACTATTCATTTGAATGTTTCACCTTCCGGCCATCCGGGATATCAATGGACGGGTCCAAGCAACTACAGCTCGAATCTTCAAAATCCATTTATTTTAAGTGCTAACGAGCTTATGGAGGGTAGTTACGTCGTTACTGTTACTAATACTTATGGATGTACGGACGATGAAGCCTTGTATGTAAATGTTTACCAAGGACCTATGGTTAGTGTTATTTTCCAATCTCCACTCTGTGAAGGCGAAACCCTTTCTTTCAACACGGTTCCTTCTGGTATGGTTTCTTATACATGGTCTGGACCTAATGGTTTTTATTCTACCTTAGAAGATCCGGAAATACCCAATGTGAATACCAGCCACGCAGGATACTACACGGTTACCGTAAACAATGGGTTGTGTAATACTACTGTAACCCATATGGTGATGGTAAACAGTATGCCAAATACCAATGTGTTGCAAACAGGTACGGTGCTTACTTCACAACAAGGTGGGGCTGCTTATCAATGGTTGAATTGTTCTGATTATTCTGCTATACTGGGTGAAGTATCTCAAACCTTTACTGCTCAGGCCAATGGCTCTTATGCTGCCATCGTAATAATCAATGGATGTATTGATACAACGGCTTGTTATGATGTGATTGGTCTGTCGTTGGATGAGAACACACTCGATAATCATTGGAATATTTATCCCAATCCGAATGAAGGACAATTCTTCATACAAGCTATCGAACCAGCGGTATATGAACTTACGGACATGAGTGGTAAAATATTGGAAGTGTATGAGGCAATTACTTATCCGTATGAAGTCAAAGTGCTTTTACCTGCTGGGATGTACTTTATTCGCGAACAAAAAAGCGGAATTGTGCAAAAGGTCATTGTGAAGTAAAACGCATGTATTATAAGTTTTAGTCAATGCGGATTGTATATCAATCCGCATTGATTTTAATAGCTCAACGTAATTTTATATCCCGAAGCATTTCGCACATTAAAAACCTGCCCGTCTTCAAAAATCAGGTATTGACCTTTAATGCCATGTAATATACTTTCTATTATCGGTGTTTTATCTAATGAAAGGCTGTTCACTTTTTCAGGATATTCTCTTATCGGATAGTGAATGGTGGTTATTTCGTTTGTAGATATAATGTATGATTGTAAATAATCAGAAATATAATTAGCTAATTTTAGTTTTTCGGACACTAAATCTGTATTGCCGTTTATATGGTTTTTAAGCATAGCTTGCCAGTTGGTTTTGTCTGTTACATGTTTTTTCAACTCTATTTCAATCAAGCCTGCCAATTTACGATACGGGGTTTTTGCAAACAGAATGGCAGCACTGGCACCCTGATCAATCCAACGTGTAGGCACTTGGCTACTTCGGGTTACACCTACTTTTACCCCACTGGAAAGCGCCAGATACACATAGTGTTCTTTTACATGATGATCATATTCCCATTGCGCATCACGCCCTTTGCCCAGATGACCTTCGCATAATTCTGGTTTTACAATACATTCTGAGTTTTCAGGAGAATCTGTAAAGCAAGTGTAGCAAAACCCCTGTCCATAAGCTTTAGGTATAATTTTACCACAAACAATACAATTGATTTGATTTTCAAATTGAATTTTAATTTTTTTTCCTATCAAAGCATTCATTTCAATGAATTGCCCTCCTAGTTCCCAATGATATAGTACCGGTTCCATAAGCTGTACCCGCATTTTTTCAATATTCCCGCTGTATTGACTGCTCATAAAGTTTTTGCTTTAATTTTTTCGTAAAATAAATTGAATAAAATACCTGTTACAATCAAGGCCATTCCTACTAAACTTAGCCAAGAATAGGTTTCATCAAATATTAAATAACCAATGCTTAGGGAATATATCAACCCCAAATATTGTAAACCGGATATGGTAGATGCTTTTTCCAACTGATATGCTTTTGTCATAAAAACCTGCGCTATTTGGGTAAATACGCCGGTTAAAATTAAAAACAGCCAATCCCACCCTACAGGATTGACCCATTCAGTTAAACACCATACACTAATTATTGGCAATGCTACAAGTGGAAAATAAAATACTACTACCAGCGGATGCTCAGTATTTCGAGATTTGCGAATCATGTTATAGGCCAATCCCGAAAACATGGCAGATAAAATACCTAGTATCAAATCGTTCGTGGCAATTCGATCATCAAATCCCCTTACAATCACAACCCCTGCAAATGAAATAATAAAAAACAGATATTGTAATGGCTTAGATTTTTCGCCTAAAATATATGTGGCAAAAATAATGGTGAAAATGGGTGAGAGGTATTGAATGGTAACAGCAGTAGCTAATGGCATTCGTTGTAAGGTAATAAAAAATGCCGTAAGGCTGGCCATGCCAAATATTCCTCGTAAAATCAGTGCCACTTTATGGTTCCCCCATGGATGAATATGGAGGATTTTTAAGTGAATAAAGCTTGCACAAAGCGAAATGATAGAGCGAAAAAAAATGATTTGGTGCGCCGGGATATGGGGAACAAACTTTACACACGTGTTCATCAGTTGAAAAAAAATCGTGGCAAGCAGAATATATTTAATACCCGGACGCGAAAACACACCGCGAATTTCCGAAATCTTTTCAAACCCGAAAATGAAAGTTTCAACCCGCTTTTATTTCCCCAGATATGTTTTGTAATTTTGATAAATTATGTCAACAAAAAAGAATAAAACACTGTCTATAGATTTTTCTTCTTCCAGAGTATTAGTTTTGGGCGATATCATGCTGGATAAATACCTGATGGGGCATGCGCCCCGTATTTCGCCTGAAGCACCGGTACCCATTGTTCACATTGATAAAACTTCGATGAATTTAGGAGGTGCCGGTAATGTGGCCATGAATTTAGCTGCATTGGGTGCTAAAGTAACGCTTACAGGCTTAGTTGGAAAAGATGAAGATGCTGAAAATGTGAGGTTATTGGCTGAAAAATTTGATATAGACGGCATCCTTCTGGAAGTGGAAGAGCCTACCATTACTAAAACAAGAATTATTGCCGGGCATCAGCAAATAGTTCGTATTGATAGGGAAAAAATCATTTCATTAGATGAAGAAGAGATCCGTTCTTTGCTCGATATTACCGAAGGCTTAATCGGCTTGCATGATATACTGGTAATTTCTGATTATGCCAAAGGTACAGTACATCCCAAGCTTACTAAAAAACTTATTGCATACTGTAATAAAAAACACATTCCTGTGCTGGTTGACCCCAAATCAACAGATTGGAAAAAATATACCGGTGCAGATTATGTTACGCCAAACCTCAAAGAATTAGGCGAATTTTTAAGAGAGATGATTCCAAATACTGATGATGAGGTTGAAAAAGCTGCGAAAAAAGCATTGAAAGAATCCGGATTACCCGCTTTGCTGGTTACCCGTTCAGACAAAGGAATGTCGTTTACTAATAGTAAAACAACGGTGCATATTCCAGCACAAGCTCGTGAAGTATTTGATGTAAGTGGAGCCGGTGATACCGTAATTGCTGTTTTGGCTGCTACCCTGGCAGCCGGCTGGCATGAAATAGAAGCCATAAAACTTGCTAATTTAGCTGCCGGAATCGTTGTCTCCAAAGCGGGTACGGTTCCTGTTAATTTGGATGAACTGAATCAATTATGGAAAAATTAGCAACTGCCGTTCAGTATATTGTTAATGAATTTACTGAGCATAAAATGCTTACTGAAAAGTGTTTGAATTTACTTCAATCAGAAATTTTAAAAGCAGCAGACATTTGCTTGGAAGCTGCAAAAAAACGAAATACTATTTTCTTCTTCGGAAATGGTGGCAGTGCGGCAGATGCCGAGCATTTAGCTGCTGAATTCACTGGTCGCTATCAAATGGAGCGAAAAGGGTTGCCGGCTATTGCTCTTACTGTCGGTTCGGCTTCTGTTACCAGCATTAGCAATGATTTTGGATTTGACAATGTGTTTTCCAGGCAGTTGGAAGCCCTGGCCAAAAAAAATGATGTTTGCATCGGCATTTCCACTTCCGGCAAAAGCCCTAATGTTACCAAAGCTTTGGAAAAAGCTAAGATTATGGGATGCAAAACTATTGCGCTTACCGGTAAAGAGGGCGGTGATATATCAGAAATATGTGACGTGAGTATCATTGTCCCCTCCGATATAACATCTCGCATTCAGGAAATGCATATCCTCATCGGACATATTCTCTGTCATTTGGTAGAAAGCCGATTGTAGTTTAATATTTGTTTGTGGCTGCGTAACCGGCTGTCCGCTATACATAGCTCGCCAACAATTACAGCTACTACGGCTGCGGGGGCTTACTACCGCTCGCCTCCTCGCCTTAGTAGCTGTATCTTGTTGGCTTCGCTATGTGCCGCTGCCATCCGGCGCAGAATGTAAAAGCAAAACATATATTTGATGTGTTTTGATTTTAAGATTAAAATATTTGATAAAAACGTATTTGAAATGCGTTTTTATAATTCAATAACCTCCAAATTGTCATTAGAATATTTTTGATTAAATGGTAGGTCGCCTGTTTCTCCGCCTCGTAGGGAGGATTCACCCGCTACCCCGATAATCTTAGCGTCATTGCGAGGGCTACAGCCCGAAGCAATCTGTATGCTTGATAGCTTCTTTGCCACCCGCCTTTGGCGGGGAAGCAATCTATATACTACAATGCATACACCACCAAGTTCAAACTCCCAAAACGCATTAAAAATACGGTTTGAAACCTACACACCCTCTACCCCAATTATCAATTATCAATTACGAAATGTGAATACAATGTAATTAAACCCAAATTATGCAATAGAAAACCGGATATAATGCAAAGTTATTTTCATTTCTGTATTAAAGCCGATTCTATGAAGTAACCACCTGGGTTCAAACAGCTATTTTACTTCAATTGCATTAAAC
>CALEWF010000099.1 GCA_937925455.1 uncultured Flavobacteriales bacterium
GCTCTGCCACACAGGGCACGGGGTAGCGGGGCTGAGGGCACGAAGACCCCGCTACCCCGTGCCCTGTGGGCTTCGCCCCTGCGGGCTTTCCACTTCCATCCGCAGCAGATGGGACAGCGGGACAATCCGCCTATACGAGACGGAGAAACATACGTTCGCCCTACCATAAAACAGTATGACTAAAAATTCTATTGACAATTCCGGGATAAAATAACAAAGCCCCATAAAGGGGCTTTGTGGTTTGGGGCGGAATCGAACCGCCGACACAAGGATTTTCAGTCCTTTGCTCTACCAACTGAGCTACCAAACCATCCTTCTCAACGAGTATTTTAGGTCGGCAAATGTAGCTATTTTTTTATTTCAACCAAATGGTTTGTTTTAAATCGTAACATTTCATGTAATTTGTACCGCAAAACCACAATTATTTAAATAAATACACTATTTAGCTATGTTTTTACTGGCCATTGATCAGGGAAACACCAATATAAAATACGCCATTCATCCTGTATCCATGCCCTTGAATGATGTTAAAAGCTTTCAAATTCAGTCAATAGACCAACTTCTCCATGATTTAAAGCTCTATACCATCAAACAGGCAATTGTAAGTTCTGTAGCAGCCAATGAAAAACAAGCTGCATTATTTCACATATTAGATGAATTAAAAATTTCATGCATTCCTTTAAATGCAAACACCCCGATACCAATTAAGAATTGCTATGAAACGCCACACACATTAGGTTACGATAGGCTGGCGGATGCTGTTGGAGCATGGGCATTATTTCGCGGTGATAACTCATTGGTAATTGATTGCGGTACATGTATTAATTATGAAATAATCAACAGCTCCGGAGAATATTTAGGCGGTGGGATTTCTCCTGGATTGAATATGCGCTTAGAAGCCTTACATCATTATACCGGCAAACTACCCATCACCCATCCTAACGATTTTTTAGAAATATATCCGGGAGCAAATACCGTTCAAAGTATTTTGAGCGCAACCATCGGCGGAATGATAGGTGAAATGGATTGGATGATAGAAAAATATCAGGAAAAATTTTCTCCACTTAACATTATTTTAACCGGTGGAGATGCTCAGCGTTTTGCCAAATACTTAAAAAATAAGATTTTTGCACTTCCCGACCTGGCTTTACATGGCCTGTTGGAAATCTTAATATACAATCTTGAAAAAAAATAATCAAATCGGATCCAGTATCATCGGCTTTGTATTGTTGTTAGCATTACAACTCTCCGGAAGCCTACAAGCACAGATTGACACGCAATCTCCCTATTCATTTTATGGAATTGGCTCACCGCAGCGAAACAGCTTGCAAAACGGCTCAGCTATGGGCGGTATTTTTGCAGGGCTCCGCGATTCAAATACAGTTAATTTTTTAAATCCGGCTGCCTACACCGCCATAGATGTAACCCAATTTGTATTTGGTTTTGAAAATAATGCCATCCATAGAACTATCAATAATAAATTATATAAAGATGTAAACACATACATCAATCATATAGGGTTGGGTGTGCCTATTATCAAAAAAAAACATTTCGGCTGGGGATTATTCATGGGCTTCAGCCCCTATTCACAGGTTGGATATTCGTTTGCTGATACGGTAATTCAATATTTTGGAAATGACACCGTGGCGGTGAAAGCATTTTACAATGGAACTGGAGGAATTAACCAAGTAACGCTGGGAAATGGATTTCGATTATCAAAATACATTTCAATAGGAGCCAATACGCATTTCATTTTTGGAAATACAGACCGCAACCGGTCTTTAATCATGCCATTAAATCAAGGATACCTGAGCAGCAGGGTGCAAGAAAAGGTAAATGTTCGTGAATTTTCTTTGGATGTTGGCATTCAGGCTCACCATTGGTTTAAAACCCAGAGACGTATTCGGCCCAAAGAAATGCCCAAAGACTCTATTATTCCTCGCCAACTTTGGCCTTTTAAAACATCCCGAATTTACTTCAATATTGGAGCAAGTTATACCTTAGGACGAACAATCAATGCACGGTATGACCAATTAGGCATTCAATATCTGGCAGGGAATACTGAGCTGGGGGTTGATACATTTAAAATAGTACCAACCTCTCAAGGTATTATCAGATTACCCCATGCTATAACTGCCGGAATTCACTTTACCAATGCGGAATCTTGGAGCTTAGCCGCTGATTTTAATTACGCCCAATGGTCTGATTTTAGATATTTTGACCAGCCTGTAAGTTTATACCACGATACTTGGGGCCTCAGCCTGGGTGCAGAAATTGACCCTCCGTACCGAAACAAAAATTTAGGTAAAAATCAATTCTTTAAAAATATTCTTTACCGTGCAGGCGTACGATATCAAAACCGTTACTTCAGGCCGGATACAAATCCTGTAGATGAAGTTGGCATAAGTTTTGGGTTGGCATTACCACTGGCATTCGGCAACAAGGTGTATAGCGAAACCGAATCCCGCAGGATTTTATCCTACATCAACCTCAATTTAGAAGGTGGATTTGCTAATTCCAGAAATAATGGAATAATCAATGAAAACTTCTTTCGTTTGAATGTAGGAATAACCATCCGTGATAAATGGTTTATAAAAAGAAGGTTTAATTAAAATACATCTTTATTATGATTGGTTCAAGTTTAGTAGCAGTTGCTTTTAGCGCCATGATTGGATTTCAGGCGAGCAACCCGAATAACGACGAATGTAAAAAAGAGTTTTCGATTTTTACCGAAAACATGAAAACTAAAAATTATGAATACGCTTTACCGTCGTTCCGATTTTTACTCAATGAGTGCCCGGAAGTAGGAACCGGATTATATATCCGTGGCGAAGAACTACTCAATCATTACATTACCAAAGCAAAAGACGAAAAGGTAAAACAAGGATTAATAGATACCTTACTTCTAATGCTTGACAAACGAATTGAAGTAGCCAAAAAAGATGAAAAATACGGAAAAGAAGGCTTTATACTTGGGAAAAAAGCAAATTACATTGCTTTATACCGAAAAGACCAGGTTGACCAAATCTATGAATTGGCTAAACGTTCAGTAGAACTGGAAGGAGCTGAATCGCAAGCCAGTGTAATGAGTACTTACATGCAATATACCGCTATTCTCAATACCAAAGGCAAATTTACCTGCGATGATGTAATTAATGTTTACAACGTTTTAAGTGAATATATTGATGAAAACTTAAAACGTTATGAAGATAAAGACACCACAAAGTATAAGAACAATCTGAAGGCTCAAGAAAATGTGGATCAGCTGGCCGGAAGTTGCCTTACTTGTGAAAACCTGGTGGATATTTTAAAAAGAAGTTTTGATGCCAATAAAGAAAATGCTACTTGGGTGAAGAGAACGGTAGATGCATTAGACAGAAAAAAATGCCTGAAAGAAGAAAAATATAGAGGTGAACAAGTAATACTTGATCTGTTTGATAAAAACGTTAGTTTTAATCCTAGCTCAGATGGTTATAAAAAATTAGCACGTATGCATGTATTACTTGGAAATATTGACAAAGCACAAACCAACTATGAAAAAGCCATTGATTTAGCAGCTCAAAATGAGGATAAGGCTCAGCTATACATGGAATTGGCTTTAACACAGGCAGAAAAAGGCCAATATACCCAGGCCCGAAACAGCGCCAAAAATGCTGCTAAACTTCGTGAAAATTGGGGTAAACCCTACATCTTTATTGGCGACTTATATGCCGGAAGTGCCTCCCGTTGTTCTGTTGGAAACCCTTGTGAAGACCGTGCAGTATTTTGGGCAGCAGTTGATAAGTATGCTTATGCCAAAAGTATTGACCCTTCATGTACCGATGAAGCTAATCGTAAAATTGCAGTAGCCGCTGCCAACTATCCGGGCAAAGAACAGTGTTTCTTTGACGGATTTAAAGAAGGCCAGTCTTATACGATAGGCTGTTGGATCAATGAATCTACCACTGTACGTATGAAATAAATGATTGATTTTATTTATAATCATAAAATTTATGGAGGCATTGCAGCATTGGCTGCAATGCTTTTTTTTAGTTGCACCAACGAACTTGAGAAAATAAGGTTTGATGAAACAGAAGATATTCCGGTGGCCATCACCAAAGATGTGATTTTGCTTTATAGCGATTCAGCACGCCTGGTATCACGCTTACAGGCTCCGCTGCGAAATGATTTTATAGGCAAAAATCCAAGGAGTGAATTTCCGAAAGGTATTTTCATCAGTTTTTTCGATAAGAATCAAAAACCACATACACAACTCAGGGCAGACTTGGGGGTTATATGGCAACAATCCGGAACATTGAACCTATATGGGCACGTGGAATTAAAAAACCAAAACGGAAGCATTCTTAAAACTGAAGAACTAACCTGGGATAATAAACTAAAAAAAATATATACCCACCGCCCGATTGAAATTTTGGATGAAGGCCGAATGCTAACCGGCCAAGGTCTGGTAGCAAATGAAAATTTTGAAGAATACATCATACTTATACCCACCGGAACATTTAGTATCAAAGAATGACATGAAAAAACTGGAATACTTTTGGCTTATCATGACTTCTGTATTTTTAGTAATTGCCCTTTACGTGAGTATTATAGCAGTAAAATATTCCGGTATTTATTATCTATTTCCGTTGGTATGTCTGTATATGTGGTGGCACCGCCGAAGGCAAAGAAAGAAACAAGAAAATAGCACACAATAGTTATCTAAGTAAAATTGTATTTTTGACTCATTCAGTCAAATGGAAACTTCCTATCTTATTATTTTAATAACCATCTTACTTTCTGCATTTTTTTCAGGAATGGAGATGGCATTTGTTTCGAGCAACAAGTTTAAGGTTGAAATAGATAAAAACCGAAACAGCATACAAGCCAAACTTTTAAGTATCGTAACTCGCCAACCTTCCCGATATATCGGCACCATGCTGATAGGAAACAACATTGTGCTGGTAATTTATGGCTTAATGATGGCCGACTTACTTGAACCCTGGCTCTTCGAATTGTTTTACTCGTGGGGATACTCCGGCAATGCATGGGTGATAGTTTCTCAAACCATTCTCTCAACGTTACTAATTTTAGTAACAGGTGAATTTTTACCGAAAGCACTATTTGCAATTAACCCCAACCGTTCACTAAACCTATTTGTATTACCTGTAACCCTTTTTTATTTTTTACTTCATATCCCGGTAACAGTAACCGTATTCATTTCTAAGGTTTTACTAAAGTATGTATTCAAATTACCCTTGAAGCAAGAAGAAGTTTCGCTGGAACGTACTGACCTAAATTATTATTTGAGCCAGGTACGATTTGAAAAACAGCCTCCCCAGGAAACCTTAGATAATGAAGTAAAAATACTTCAAAATGTATTGGATTTCCCATCTGTAAAAGCCAAGGAAT
>CALEWF010000100.1 GCA_937925455.1 uncultured Flavobacteriales bacterium
TTCCCCCTTTTCTCATAATAATACCTCAAAAAGATTAGGATTATTTTTTTTATCCTCAATATATGCCCTTAATCTTTTTATTGATAAAGAGATATATTCATCTTCGAGTTCACAGCCAACAAAAAATCTATTTAATTTTAGTGCAGCTATGCCAGTAGTAGAACTACCAGCAAAAGGATCAAAAATTAAATCATCTACTTTGGTGCTGGCTAAAACTATCCTTTCAAGAAGCTTAAGAGGTTTTTGAGTTGGATGTTTACCAAATTCTTTTTCTTCACCATTTGGTGCTGGAATAGTCCATACGGTTTTCATCTGTTTACCACTATTTAATTTTCTCATTTCATCATAATTAAAATAATGTCTGGAGTTTTTATTCTTTGCAGCCCAAATTAATGTTTCAGTTGAATGCGTAAAGTATCTACAAGAAAGATTTGGAGGAGGATTGGGTTTTTCCCATGCAATATCATTAAGTATTTTCATACCAAGTTGTTGCATGGCAAACCCCACAGAATAAATTACATGATGAGTACCAGATACCCAAATTGTAGCATTAGGTTTAAGTAATTTTTGACACCTAGAAAGCCATGCAAGATTAAATTCATGATTTTCATCAACACCTTTTGATTTATCCCATTCGCCCTTGTCTACTTTTATCATCTTACCTGCATGACACGTTATACCTCCGTTAGATAAAAAATAGGGTGGATCAGCAAAAATCATATCAAAAATACCTTCTGGATATTTCTCTATTAAAATATCCATTAATTCAAGACAGTCTGCTTGATAAAGTAAGATACCTTTCTCCTCATCTTTAAAAACATATTTATCTTGAGGAAAGATATCAATTATTGACAATTTTTTATTCACTTCATTTTACCTTTACGACTAAAACTTTGCATAAAAATACTTCTTTTTCCTATTTCTTAAAACTGAAATCAAATTAACAAAATAGTTAGTTTTAGCTCCCAACAGGCTGCTTTAAGCGGCTGTATGTTCCAAGTCCTCGTGTCTCAACCACACAGGGCATCGGGGTAGCGGTGTCTTCGTGCCCTCAGCCCCGCTACCCCGTGCCCTGTGGGCTTCGCCCCTGCGGGCTTTCCACTTCCATCCGCAGCAGTCCGCCCCGCAGGGGCGGATGAATAAATTTTTAGCGACGTTGGTACCCGCCTTTGGCGCGAAAGTAACCTGTATGCTACAAGGTATGTGCTTTGGAATAAAGAGTTTGCTTCGGGCTGTTGCCCTCGCAAAGTCGGTTGGAAAATTGGGGTAGCGGGTGAATCTGCCCTCAAGAGGCGGAGGAACACGCGGCATCCCCTATAAAACAATTTTAATTGCAATTTTGGGTTAATACAGGGAAGGGGGCAGCCGGTAGTTAATTTAACGGGGATTTTAGGGTTTGATTAGGTTATATTTCCTGTCATTTTTCATGATTCAGGCTGTTTTTATACGATGTATAGGAAAAAATTAACAACACCCTGTTGGATTTAAAAAAAAATTGATTCATCTTTGCAAGCCCAAATTTGGGGGTATATTATATTTAAACGTGTTAAAGTAATGCCAACAATTCAGCAATTAGTTCGTAAAGGCAGGCAAAAACAAATCAAGAAGAGTAAATCAATTGCTCTTGATGCCTGTCCGCAACGCAGGGGAGTATGTACGCGGGTTTACACCACTACGCCGAAGAAGCCCAATTCAGCACTTCGTAAAGTAGCTAAGGTGCGTTTAACCAACGGTACAGAAGTTATCGCATACATCCCGGGAGAAGGCCACAACTTGCAAGAGCACTCTATCGTGCTGGTGCGTGGAGGTCGGGTAAAAGACCTTCCCGGAGTGCGTTACCACATCGTTCGCGGTACGCTTGATACGGCCGGTGTGGAAGGAAGAAAACAGCGCAGATCGAAATATGGCGCTAAACGTCCGAAACCGGGTGCAGCCGCTCCTGCAAAGAAAAAGTAATCAAGTAGTAAAGCATTAAGAAATCATGAGAAAGACAAAACCAAAAAAGCGGATAATCTTACCTGATCCGAAATACGGGGATGTGTTGGTTACCAAATTCGTCAATAATTTGATGTATGATGGTAAAAAAGGAATATCCTTTCAGATTTTCTACGATGCAATGGAAATCGTAGGAAAAAGAATTCAAGATGACGAACCTCTAAATGTTTGGAAAAAAGCATTAGAGAATGTTACTCCAACCGTGGAGGTTCGTAGTCGTCGTGTGGGTGGAGCTACCTTTCAAATTCCACAAGAAATTCGTCCCACTCGTCGCCTTTCGTTGGGTATGAAGTGGTTGATTGGTGCTGCCCGCAAGCGTAATGACAAATCCATGGCTCAAAAGTTGGCTAACGAAATTGTAGCTGCTTACAATTCTGAAGGTGGTGCCTTTAAGAAAAAAGAAGATACTCACCGCATGGCAGAAGCAAATAAAGCATTCTCTCATTTCAGATTCTAACATCAATAAATCATATTCCATTTACAGATTATGTCACGCGACTTATCATTAACAAGAAACATCGGTATTGCAGCTCACATTGATGCCGGTAAAACAACCACAACAGAACGTATTCTTTATTATTCTGGTGTTAATCACAAGATTGGTGAAGTACACGATGGTGCTTCTACCATGGATTGGATGGTGCAAGAAGCTGAACGTGGTATTACCATTACATCTGCTGCTACTACTGTACCTTGGAATTACAGAGGAAAAAAATACCAAATCAATATCATTGATACACCCGGTCACGTAGATTTTACTGTAGAGGTAAATCGTTCATTACGTGTATTAGATGGTTTGGTTTTCCTTTTTTCTGCAGTTGACGGAGTAGAGCCACAGTCAGAAACAAACTGGCGCTTAGCTAATAATTACAATGTTCCGCGTATTGGATTTGTGAATAAGATGGATCGTTCTGGTGCCGACTTCCTCAATGTAGTAAAGCAGGTAAAGGAAATGTTAGGCAGCAATGCCATACCATTACAATTGCCAATAGGTGCTGAAGATAATTTCAAAGGAGTGGTTGATCTCGTTAATTTCCGCGGAATAATTTGGAATGAGGAAGATAAAGGGATGACCTACAAGGTGGTGGATATTCCTGCTGAAATGATGGAGGAGGCAAAAGAGTGGAGGGAGAAATTGCTTGAAGCAGTTTCTGAGTATGACGATCGGTTGATGGAGAAATTTTTCGATGACCCCAATAGTATCACAGAACGTGAAATATTGGATGCACTCCGTAAAGCAGTAATTGACATGAAGATTGTTCCCATGCTTTGTGGATCATCATTTAAAAATAAGGGAGTGCAAACCATGTTGGATTATGTGATGGAATTATTACCTAGTCCTCTGGATAAAGCAAGTATTAAAGGTACAAATCCTGAAACCGGTGAAGAAGTAGAGCGTAAGCCTTCTTATGATGAGCCATTTGCTGCCTTAGCGTTTAAAATAGCAACTGACCCCTTTGTGGGGCGCTTGGCATACATGCGTGCTTATTCTGGTAAATTGGAAGCTGGTTCTTATGTTCTAAATACTCGTAGTGGAAATAAAGAACGTATTTCACGT
>CALEWF010000101.1 GCA_937925455.1 uncultured Flavobacteriales bacterium
GAACAAAAAGGGTTGCGATGTTTTTTTAATTTGTATATTTACCATTATTTATATATGTATATGAAGACATTTTTTTTTCTATTTGCCCTCATTTTATTACAAATTCCCTTTTTGTATTCTCAACAAGAGGCGTATATTGAAAATGAAGCGATTGTTTGGCTTCACCAGTCATCCAAAACATCGGATATAAGTAAGCTAATCACCCCTCAAACAGGACCGGTAGAATGGGTGCAATGCCTTTCTAAAGAATATAACATTTGGTTGGTGAGAATGGCCCACCCGCTGGTTTCAACCGATGAGTTTATTCGTTACTTAAGTACCACACCTCATGTAGCCATTGCACAGCGTAATCACGTAGTAAGCCTGCGGGCTACTCCTAATGATGCTTCGTTTGGCGATCAATGGAGCTTAAACAATACCGGACAAAACGGTGGGACCCCTGATGCAGATATTGATGCCGTTGAAGCCTGGGATATTACCACCGGAGGACTTACCGCACTGGGCGATACCATTGTGGTAGCCGTAATTGACGGCGGATGTCAAATTAATCATCCGGACCTTCAGGCCAACATTTTCATAAACTACAACGAAATACCTGGAAACGGGATAGATGATGATAACAATGGTTACATAGATGATGTGAATGGGTGGAATGCATACAATAACAACGGAAATATTCCATCTGACCAGCATGGTACGCATGTATCCGGTATTATTGGTGCCAAAGGGAACAACAACCTCGGAGTGGCAGGTGTAAACTGGAATGTTAAAATTCTTCCCATTGCCGGTTCCAGCGGCACTGAAGCTACCGTAGTAGCAGCGTATGGATATGCAGCCACCATGCGAAAACTATATAATCAAACTAATGGAGCCAAAGGAGCTTTTGTGGTAGCTACCAATTCCTCGTTTGGAGTAGATTATGGAGATGCGGCCAACTTCCCTATTTGGTGTGCGTTTTATGATACGTTGGGCGCCGTTGGAATTTTAAGTGCCGCGGCAGGACCTAACCTAAATATAAATGTGGATACGCAAGGAGATATTCCTACCACTTGCCCCAGTAATTTTCTTATTGGCGTTACCAACACTACCCGCACGGATGCAAAAAATAACGGTGCCGGATATGGTGCTGTAAATATTGATATTGGTGCTCCGGGCACACAAATATTAAATACTATAAATTACAGCGGCTACAATAACCTTACCGGCACTTCTATGGCTACCCCCCACGTAGCTGGTGTAATTGCGCTGATGTACAGCGGAGCTTGTTCACAACTTATCAGCGACTATAAACAAAACCCTTCGTCTATTGCATTGCAAATGAAAAACTATCTGCTCACGGGGGTTGACTCTATCTCGTCTATGCAAGGAATTACCAGTAGCAATGGACGGTTAAATGCTCATAAAGCATTATTAAAAGTTCAGTCGTACGTTTGCAATCCAAACTCTCCGCCAATTGCTGGGTTTAGCGCATCTACCCAAAGCGGATGCCCGGGAATTACCGTAAGTTTTACTAATAATACGATTGGACAAACAGACTCCATTCGTTGGTATTTCCCCGGAGGAACACCTTCTACTTCCACTTCGAATAATCCAACCGTTACATACAATACCTTAGGAAACTACGATGTAACCCTCATTGCTTATAACAGCTTTGGAAGCGATACGTATGTAATGAATGGATATATAGATATCAATAACACTTCTGTAACCACTATCTTTACTGAAGATTTTGAAAATGGTACATTCGCATCACTTGGGTGGGGGGTGGTTAATCCCGATAATCAAAACACTTGGGAAATATACACTGTTTCTGGCAATAGTCCGGGAAACAAAGCAGCAGGTGTAAATATTTTCAACAATCAAGGAAATGCCGGTACTATTGATGCGCTTATTAGCCCAACCATTGATTTAACAAACTATACCTCCGTTCAGCTTTCATTTGAACATGCTCATCGTAGAAGGGTTACAACCATTCGCGACTCGTTATGGGTATCCGTATCATCAGACGGAGGCAATACCTGGAACTATTTGCTGCGTGCTGGCGAAAACGGAACCGGTACGTTTGCTACCAACTCCATCCTAAACAGTAATTTTATTCCAGGCAATGGCGACTGGTGCTTTGTAGATAATACTCCCGGCTGTTTTAACCTGAACCTTTCGGCTTATGATGGGTCGGGGAATTTCAAAATAAGGTTTGAAGTACAAAATAATGGAGGTAATAATATTTATATTGATAATGTGAAACTCACGGGGGTTTGTTCTTATTTCAACGAACCAGGATTAAATATAAATGCTGTTGATGAAAACAAATACAAAATATTACTTTATCCCAATCCGGCATCAAATTATATTATCGTTGACATATTATACGAAGCGACTTTGGAAATATTTTCTGTTACCGGGCAACTTATGCAAATAATATCTACACCCAAAGAAAAACATCAGGTAGATATTTCCACTTATCCTGCCGGATTATACTTTGTTAAAACGGGCAATCAAACGCTAAAATTTGTAAAACACTAATTGAATAATTCTTTTCCATCATAACAAAGCCGCTTGGTATTCAGGCGGCTTTGTTATTGGGGTAATAAAAATTCAACGACTTCCATTTTTCTGGTTACAAAAAAATATACCGTTCGTTCATTAAACAACACCGCAGAAACCGGACCCATTACTTTAATCATTCGTTGCGAAGTTACATGCTTCCACATAGCTTCTTCCGTACATTCATAGCAATGATGATGCAACCCTTCACCTTGTTTATGTAAAAAATTCCACGTAGGTGATGTGTCGTTCAATGGTTGTATTAATTCTACATAAGAATCACCCGGCTTTTCATACAAACTAATCAACGCTTGTTGCACCGGATCGGTAACCTGAATTAAAGGAGAAGATAAATTCAAACGTTGTTGATAGTATGTGATATCATGAACCACATACCCTACATGGTGTAAGATCATATCGCAAAGAAAAACAAATCTTTTAGATTTGTACTTCGCGAATACAACGAATGGGAATATTTACCCCACCTTTTAACATGATGTTTTCCTGACCGGTTTGCCAAACAGTAGTTTCTACCGCTTTAGGACCTTCTTGGGTTTCAAAAATAATTTTCACTTTCCCTTTGTACCCATTTCCAAGAATCATGGCTTTTTCTAATAGCGCCTGCCGGAGTTTGCGATCTTCCGGATTTTGTAGCACATCGTTAATTACAAATTTGTAACGGCTGATGGCTTCTTTAGGTACGAGTTCTACCGTTGAATTCATAGTGCAAAGGGTTTTAAATTATTCTAATTTACAAAAAATTCTTTAATAACAAATTTGTTATTTTAACGCAAAACCTACCATACAGGTTTCTTAAATTAGATAAATAAGCCTAAAATTGTCATTAGAGTATTTATATCAGGCTGCTTAAGCGGCTGTCCGTTCCAAGTCCTCGGGGCTCAGCCACACAGGGCATCGGGGTAGCGGTGTCTTCGTGCCCTCAGCCCCGCTACCCCGTGCCTTGTGGGCTTCGCCCCTGCGGGCTTTCCACTACCATCCGCAGCAGTCCGCCCCTTCAAGTCGGAGGTACACGCGGCTGCTCCCCAATCAAACAGTATTTAAAAATAATGAAATTTCGGGAATAAGTAATGTAATTTTAAGAATACGTAATGCACCATTTATTCTATGAATAGAAACTTTTAGGGAATAATCATTCGGAGGGTCTTCATCCAATTTCCTTCTTGCAAGTTAATCAGATATATTCCAGAATTCAGTACGTGCACATCAAGTGCTAATACCCCTACTCCTTGATGCACAAATTGTTTACTAATATGCACTATGCGACCTGATATATCAATTATTTGAACTTGCAATTGTGTATCATAAGAAAATTGTGTGTTTAAAAACACCTGATGTTGATTTACTGCCAAAAGTTCGACATTATGATCATATTGTATAAGCTGATTGCAATTTAAAACAATGGGGTCAAATGTTTCAGAGCGTCCATCATAATCTGTTTGCATCAACTTGTAATAAATATTACCTGCATGCTTAGATATGTCTTGAAATTGATAGGTTTGTATTGTATTGCTATTTCCTGCACCGGGAATACGGGTTATTTCCGCATAATGAATTCCATCTTCCGAACGTTGCACTGAAAAGAAAGCATTGTTGGTTTCAGAAGCCGTAGCCCAACGCAAGGTTTTCACCCCTTGTTCACACGATCCGGTAAATGAAATTAATTCCACCGGCAAGGGATTAATGGGATCTAAAGTTCCAAATGTAAAAGGACTGTATGTAGATACGGTTTCGTTTGATTCTACATAGCCGTTGGCAATGGTACCGGTACTATTGGCTACACTGCGTCCACGGTTCCACCATTGCAAGGTAGATGCTGCTCCTAAATGATTTCTATCACTCCAATGTGCAACCACTAATTGATTGGCATCCACAATTCCATCATCTGCTAATGCTATCCAATATAAACGAACATATACAGGTGTGGTACCAGAAATATTTGTTACGTCCCACCAACGATTGGTGCTTACATTAACCAAACCGGTAGGCATGGGTTCCAATGGGGTATAAGTGCCATATCCAGAATTTTGGGCATCTACTTCAATTACATTTTCAGATGTGTTGGTAGTACGCACACCGGCTCGCATATAGCGAGTACCCTCTCCTACCGGAAAATCATATAGATTTGCAGTATTTGTATGTCGGCGAAGATTTCCGTCTATAAACGAAGAGGCTGAACCTCCACTAATAGCACCGATAGCAGGATTAGTTACATATAAGTACTTTGCACCAGTTTCAATATTTCTATTAGTTAGGGTAAGTACTCCATTTCGATTACCAATAGCATCGGCAGAGCTTCCGCCCACTTCTATGTTATCATTTAATATTACTTTTCCTCCGGTTTTATTTACTACCAAATTCCAAAAACACTCTGGTGCTGCTCCCCCTACATCAATGTTTTGATTGCCGCTACCTATCAATTTTACAGTAGATTCTCCCTGTTTAAAAGAAGTTTCTGGTTCATTATTTACCCAATTACCATGTAAGTTTAAGGTGCCTTCCGGAGAGCCAAATGAGCCATTGCTCATATCGAGACTGCCGCCAGCATTAATCGTTAAATCACCATTAACGGTAGCAATAGCATTATTTGATTCTATACGAAGTATGCCATTTTCACTGCCAGCAGCAGTGCCTTGTAAAGTTATATTTTGACAAGTAAGCTGAGATGCGTTTAATAATTCTAAAACTAAATTTCCAGAACCGGCAGATTTATTTATGGTAATATTACCACCTGCGGTAAGCGTAGCTGTATTTTGAATGGTTACATTTCGATTGGTAGCAGTGTTAGAAGAAAGGTTAAGATTATTACAAACAGCAGACCCCGTACCGCCCACAACGCAATTATTCATAGCCGATTGGTCAATGGTAACGTTGGTAGTGGCATCAGGTATAAGCTTATTTTGCCAGTTTTCGCAATTAAACCAATCTGTTGATGCATCACCTACCCAAACACCACTACTAAAACCACCGGGAGAGATTATAATGGTATCACCACCTGCAAAATTATATCCGGTGGTTGAATAGTCAGTACAAGATGAATATGAACACCAATTAGAAGGATTATTTACCCTATCAATCCATTCACGTTGTGAAGCAGGTGTAACCGGACCGCAATATTTACTAAAATCTGTAGATGAGGTGGGATTTGAAAAAAAGCATTCCATTCCAGGAAATTTATTAGAATGCTGAGTTGGATTTGAAGTACAGCTTGCACTCCAAATACCATTAGTAGAAAAACCAAATAAAACAGCATCGGCTGGTAAATAAGTTGCATTATGCGTACCACTTGGATTAGTCCAAGTTCCCCCTTGCATCATGTAAACTTGATCACCACCATTATTTAAATTAAAATAATTACTAGGTCCATTAAGCGAAGTAAAAGTCCAAACAGTATCTGGACTTACGCCAGTATGCTCCGAGTGTCCATTTCCATCAAAACGAAATGTAATAACTGTACCTGCGGTAATTGTACCACCTGTTCGTGTAGCACGAACAGTACCTTCGGTATCTCCCCATTCATTAGGATTACATCGTTCATACCCATTATCGGTAAAATCAATTTGAGTTCCCGTAGTTATGTCTTTAAAGCAAACAAAACTGATTTCATCACGCCCTTCGGTTCCACCATCACAACCATTTCTATTGGCGTTAACACCCAAAATCAATAAATCACCCCTGTTGATCGTGGCTTGTGAAAACCCAGATAGAAATATAAGTTGAAACAATAGCGCATAAATTAAAAAAAGCTTCATAAAAAGTGAATTATATTGGTATTTCTTAATGTAAAGTTTACCATTTACAAAGCTACTTTTTATTTAGTGAAGCTTTGTAAAGTAAACGTTAAGTTTTGAGGAAAACCATAAAACTTAACATACAAGTTTCTTGATGAAATCATCAACTAAAACTCCACCAGTGTACCTACTTTTTCACCATCAATCAGACGTAGGAGATTTCCGGGTGTATTGATATCGAATACGATGATTGGGAGTTTATTTTCATTACAAAGAGTAAAAGCCGTCATGTCCATCACATTGAGTCCTTTACTATAAACTTCGTCAAACGAGAGGGTATCGTATTTCTGAGCCGTTTTATCTTTTTCAGGGTCAGCGGTATAAATTCCATCTACGCGGGTACCTTTCAATACCACTTCGGCTTCAATTTCAATGGCACGTAATGATGCGGCTGTATCAGTAGTAAAATATGGGTTTCCGGTACCAGCACCAAATATTACCACCCGTCCTTTTTCCAAATGACGTATGGCCCGGCGTCGTATAAACGGCTCGCCAATTTCTTTCATTTCAATGGCAGTGAGCAGGCGAGTTTGAATGCCTATATTTTCCAACGCACTTTGAAGCGCCATACCATTCATCACGGTAGCCAACATGCCCATGTAGTCGCCCTGCACTCGGTCTAACCCACCTTCGGTAGCATTAATGCCGCGAAAAATGTTTCCTCCACCAATTACCACTGCCAGTTGTACTCCTTTTTCAACTACTAGTTTAATCTCATTAGAATAATGGCGAAGCATGGCAGGATCAATACCATATTGCTTACTTCCCATAAGCGATTCACCACTTAATTTCAGGAGTACACGGTTGTATTTCATAGTAGCATTTATTATTAACGTGTCAAATATCCATGAAAATTTTGAATTAACACACAGACGGATAAAAATCCAGTCCAATAAATAGCACACGGATGACACGGATTGGGCGGATTGGCACGGAGGGAATCTGCGTTCATCTGTTGCATCCGTGTGCATCGGTGTGCTATGATTTAATTTATTTACCAATTAATCAACATTGTTATCGGGTTATTGATTTTTTACCACAAAGGACTCAAAGGGTTACATAGGTTTACACAAAGTATACAAAGTGCCGTTGTTTTATCATAACTCTTTCTTTGAGTGCTTTGTGGTTGTAATCATCATCGCGATCTCAGCTATTCCTTCCCCGTAATTGCAAGTCCTGTTGCAATTGGGACAAAGCCATCTCATCCTTGCACTCATAACACGGCAAGGTCCTAATGTGAGATTACCACGCCACGCTTGGATCGGGGCTCGTAAGGACGGGGGGAGTATCGAGATATTGCTTCGGGCTTCTGCGAAGCCCTCGCAATGACGCGGGGCTGGCTACACCAAAGGCGAAATAACTTGGAAGGGGATTTATAGGAGAAATGTAACAAAAAAAAAAGAGGCTTCGCCGGAAGCCTCTTTACAGTTTTTACTGACCCAATGCATATCGCTGAAAGGCAATTGCCGTAAGGTCATTGTCCACTTGCTTCATGTATTGGGCAACGGTTAATTTGTTATCTTTAATAAATTCTTGGTTTAATAAGGTACTTTCCTTAAAGAATTTTTCCAATTTACCTTTAGCAATCATTTCCAGTTTATCTTCTGGCTTGCCCTCCTGGCGCAATTGCTCCATGGCAATTTCAATTTCCTTATCAATAATTTGTTGAGGAACATCTCCTTTATCTAATGCTACAGGAGCCATGGCTGCTACTTGCATGGCTACATCTTTGGCCACTTGTTCACTTTGCGGAATGTTTTTATTTAATGCAACAATGGTTCCCACGCGGTTTCCTGGGTGATTGTAAGCATATACATATTCTCCTTTTACTTCTCCTACAAAGCCAATTTCAATTTTTTCTCCAATTTTTCCAATCATGTCGGTGATATGGTCGGCAATGGTACGGCCATCTTCCAGTTTTTCAGACATAAGGGCATCTACACTGGCGGGCATAGTTTTCAATGCAACATTGGTTATCTTAGTTGCAAAATTGATAAAATCAGCATTCTTTGCCACGAAGTCCGTTTCGCAATTCAAAGCCACCAATACCCCGGCTTTGTGATCGGGCGTGGTAAGTCCTAAGACATAGCCCTCATTAGCATTGCGGTCGCTACGATTGGCTGCTACTTTTTGGCCTTTTTTGCGAAGTATTTCTATGGCTTTGTCAAAATCGCCGGCGGCTTCAGTCAGGGCTTTTTTGCAATCCATCATTCCGGCTCCGGTAATTTGGCGGAGCTTATTTACATCAGCAGCTGTGATTGATACGGTATTTTCCACGATTATATTGTTTTAAACGGTTTGTATTAACAAATTTCTGTAAAAAAAATCAGCCTGTGAAAATTCGCAGGCTGATTTCATGATTTCTTCATTTATTCCTCAGCAGCTTTTTCTTCAGCTACGGCTTCTTTATTTTCAGCTTTTTCAGCCGGTTTTTCTTCTTTACGTTCTTTCAATCCTTCAGCAATAGCACCGCATACTACATCCATGATAAGTGCAACTGATTCTGCTGCGTCATCATTAGCTGGAATGGGATAATCTACATCATTAGGATTGGAGTTGGTATCCACAATAGCAAAGGTTGGAATGTTTAAACGCTTAGCTTCGGCCACGGCAATGTGTTCACGCTTAATATCTACAATAAACAACGCTGCGGGAAGGCGATTCAAGTCGGCAATGCTTCCAAAGTCTTTTTCTAACTTGGCACGCTGACGGCTAATCACCAAACGTTCTTTTTTATTCAACGCATTGGCATTAGGATCTTTCAGCAAATTGTCCAAGACACTCATTTTCTTTACCGACTTACGAATGGTTACGAAGTTGGTAAGCATTCCACCGGGCCAACGCTCTGTAACATAAGGCATGTTAACACGAGCGGCTTTTTCAGCAATAATATCCTTTGCCTGTTTTTTAGTACCGACGAAAAGGATTTTTTTTCCGGATTTTGCCATTTGCTTCATCATGGCAGCGGCTTCTTCCAGTTTCACCAAGGTCTTATTCAGATCTATGATGTGAATGCCGTTCTTTTCCATGAAAATATACGGAGCCATTTGCGGGTCCCACTTCCTTTTGAGGTGTCCGAAGTGAACCCCCGCTTTCAATAACTCTTCTACAGTTGTTCTTGGCATAAATACTGACGCTCTATGATTATACTTAATAAATTAACGTTTACTGAACTGGAATCTCTTACGTGCTTTTTTCTGTCCAAATTTCTTTCTTTCCACCATTCGGGGATCACGGGTAATCAAGCCATGAGCACGCAATTCAGGCTTAACTTCGCTGTTCATTTCCACCAAGGCTTTAGCAATAGCCAATCGAATGGCTTCAGCTTGTCCGTTAAAGCCTCCGCCTTCTACATTTACCTTGATATCGTATTCTGCGTGATTAAAGTTAGTAACCGCAAAAGGCTGAGTAATTTTAAACTGTAATAACTCAGAAGGGAAATAAGTTTTATAATCACGGTTATTTACGGTAATATTTCCGCTACCTTTTTTAAGATATACTCTGGCAACAGAGGTCTTTCTTCTACCGGAGGTATTGATTACTTCCATGGGTTTTATTTAATGTCATTAAGATTAATCACTGTAGGATTCTGAGCTGCATGCGGATGCTCAGCTCCGGCATACACTTTCAGATTACGAAAAAGATGGCGACCTAAACGATTTTTAGGCAACATACCACGTACAGCCTCTTCCACTAAATAATAAGGCTTTTTATAGAGCATGTGCTTTACTTTTAATTCTTTCTGACCACCAGGATAACCGCTATAAACACGGTATGTTTTTTCTTCCCACTTGTTACCAGTAAGACGAACTTTGGCTGCGTTGATTACGATAACATTATCCCCACAGTCAACATGCGGTGAATAAGAAGGCTTATGCTTACCTCTTAATATATACGCCACACGGGAAGCAACTCTACCCAACGGCTGATTCTCGGCATCCACCAGCACCCACTTTTTATCAGCGGTTTTGCTGTTTACAAATACGGTTTTGTAGCTCAGTGTATCCACAATTCTATGATTTTGTTTAAAATCCGTAAAAAACGGGCTGCGAAGATAACAACATTTTTTAAATGCAACAAACCTATCAACAAAATTCTGTTAAGAATTTAATATGAAAGATTGATTTGTTGAAATAAACCTAATACATGAGAGAAAACCTAACAGAAAATTATTTGCTAAAATCTACTTGGGGCACTTCTTCTGAACCGGGGCGGGCTTCGAAGGTGGGTCTTTTCTGAAATCCAAACAGGCTTGCCGTTATATTATATGGAAACTTTCGCCGGAAGGTGTTGTAATCCTGAACAGCTTCAATGAACTTTTTACGCTCCACGGCAATTCGGTTTTCGCTACCCTCCAGTTGTACCCGTAAATCACGAAATGCTTGATTTGCCTGTAGGTTCGGATAATTTTCAGAAATCATTAGCAAGCGGCTTAATGCTCCGCCTAAAGTATTTTGTGCTTGATCAAATCGTTTTAAATCTTCCTCCGTCATATTACTGGGGTCAATTTTTACCTGTGTGGCTGAAGCACGGGCTTCTATAACTTTGGTAAGGGTTTCCTGCTCAAAATTGGCTTCACCTTTTACGGTTGCCACTATATTGGGGATGAGGTCGCTGCGTCGCTGATACACATTTTCTACCTGAGCCCATTGAGCCACACAGGCTTCGTCTTTTTGCACCAACCGGTTATATCCGCAAGATGAAAAAAATAATGGTAATGCTAACAGTGGAAAAAAACGTAAAATTGATTTCATAACTATTTTAAAGTTTAAAAGCAAAGATACAACTCCAATAATGATTCAAAGGTAGAATCAACCCGAAAATGTTATTAGATATTAAATTTGAAGTGGGGCAGTGGAAAGCCCGCAGGGGCGAAGCCCACAGGGCACGGGGTAGCGGGGCTGAGGGCACGAAGACC
>CALEWF010000102.1 GCA_937925455.1 uncultured Flavobacteriales bacterium
AATTGCATTAAACTGGGTTGAAGACGTTTTTTAAATGGTTTATTTCTCTGTGTTCTCTGTGGTGAAAAATTTAACCACAAAGAACACAGAGATACACGGAGAACACAAAGAAAATGAAAGTAAAAACACACAATATTCCTCTGTGTTCTCTGTGGTTATTTATGTAACAGTGGCAACGTAGGCTTTTGTTTTTCTGGATGCCTACGGAAAATTTCTAATGCATAATTGGGGATTAAAAAAAAGAAAGGTTGTAAAAACTACAACCTTTCTTAAAATCATGCAAAACAATTCTTATTTCACTTCTTCGTAATCTACATCCGTTACTTCAGAATTGCTGTTATTGCCAGCACTGCTGCTGCCTGAACCGGTAGCTTCACCACCGGAATTTTTATACATATCGGCAGTGGCAGCTTGGAATATGCTGTTTAGTTTATTCATAGCAGCATCCAAGGCATCCATGTTTTGAGATTGGTGAGCATTTTTCAGCTCAGCAATGGCAGCTTCAATTTCTGCCTTTTTATCGGCAGGCAATTTATCGCCAAATTCATTCAGTTGTTTTTCTGTTTGGAAAATTAAGGCATCTGCCTGGTTCAGTTTTTCCACCTTTTCTTTTTGTTTTCTGTCGGCTTCTGCATTTGCTTCGGCTTCACGCTTCATTCTTTCTATTTCATCTTTGCTCAATCCGCTGGAAGCTTCAATACGGATTTTTTGCTCTTTTCCGGTAGCTTTATCCTTAGCAGAAACATTCAAAATACCATTCGCATCAATATCGAAAGTTACTTCTATTTGCGGAACGCCTCTTGGGGCAGCAGGTATTCCGTCAAGATGGAAGCGTCCAATGGTTCTATTGTCGCGAGCCATAGCACGTTCACCTTGCAATACATGGATTTCTACCGATGTTTGATTATCTGTAGCGGTAGAGAAGATTTCTGACTTTTTAGTAGGAATGGTGGTATTGGCTTCAATTAGTTTGGTAAATACCCCTCCCATCGTTTCAATACCCAGTGAAAGAGGTGTTACATCCAACAACAACACATCTTTTACATCACCAGCCAATACACCGCCTTGAATAGCTGCTCCTATGGCCACTACTTCGTCCGGGTTTACCCCTTTAGAAGGTGCTTTGCCAAAGAATTTTTCTACGGCTTCTTGGATAGCCGGAATACGGGTAGAACCGCCTACTAAAATTACTTCATCTATGTCCGAAGGAGTTAAGCCGGCTTTCTGTAATGCTGATTTGCAAGGCTCTATGGTACGCTTAATGAGTGAATCAGATAATTGTTCAAACTTAGAACGGCTCAGTTTTTTCAGCAAATGCTTCGGCCCGGATGGAGTAATGGTGATGTATGGAAGATTTATTTCGGTTTCTAACGAGCTGGAAAGCTCTATTTTTGCCTTTTCTGCAGCTTCTTTTAACCGCTGAAGGGCAATAGGGTCCTGACGAAGGTCTATTCCTTCTTCTTTCTTAAATTCTTCAGCCAACCAATCAATAATCACTTGGTCGAAGTCATCACCACCTAAATGGGTATCTCCATCTGTGGCTTTTACTTCAAATACGCCATCACCTAATTCCAAGACTGAAACGTCGTGTGTTCCACCACCGCAGTCAAACACAACGATCTTCATGTCTTTTCCTTTTTTATCCAAACCGTATGCTAATGCAGCCGCTGTGGGTTCGTTAATAATACGCCTTACCGTAAGTCCTGCAATTTCGCCGGCTTCTTTGGTAGCCTGACGCTGTGCATCATTAAAATATGCAGGCACAGTAATTACCGCTTCCTTTACTTCATGCCCCAAATAATCTTCAGCAGTTTGCTTCATTTTTTGCAAAATCATGGCTGAAATTTCCTGAGGCGTGTACAAGCGGTCATCAATTTTTACCCTTGGGGTATCATTGTCGCCTTTTACGATAGTGTAAGGTACACGGGCAATTTCGGCAGTTACTTCACTGTATTTATTACCCATGAAACGCTTAATGGAGTAAATCGTTTTCAATGGATTGGTAATGGCCTGACGTTTTGCAGGGTCTCCTACTTTACGTTCGCCGTTATCCAAAAATCCCACGATAGACGGGGTGGTTCTTTTTCCTTCGCTGTTTGGAATAACAACAGGTTGGTTGCCTTCCATCACTGCTACGCAGGAGTTGGTTGTTCCCAAATCAATACCGATAATCTTGTTTGCCATAACTTAAATCAATTTATTAAAATCTCTTACTTTCTATCAATAGAAGTGCCAATTGGTAGAGAAGTAATTTAAGTAAACATTATGGCATGTGGAGTTAATAACCAGTTGAATAATTGGCAGTTTTAGCTGACAGAATTGCAGTTTTTTATTTAAAGTTTAAATGGCTGGTGTATTGTCCAAATTTGATGGAATCTTGGGTTCTGGTATTTACTTGAATACCGTTTAACCCACCTTTACTTCGGGATGAAAACAGACCTAAGCCATTATTGATATTGGTGTAATCGCTTACTTTTTGCACAATACTTACTGAAGGGGCGTTGATGGTCATGTAATTATACAATTCACGACCGGCCTGATAAACAATAAAATCCAACGAGTGAAACTTTCGGGCACGAATTTGATTATTCGGTGTTCCGGGAGGATCAGCAGGTACATACGTAGCTATGGCCCCGTAAAATTGTATTTTTTGAATGCCATAGGTGATTTCATTACCCACAATATTCGTAGCATCAGGCTTAAATAGCGGGAAGGTTTGAACAAAGTTCTTTAGGGTTTTATTAGCTGTATCATTGCCCAGCCATTCATAATAATTAAAGCGCATGGCTAATTGATATGCATACGTACTGTCGTCTTTAATCCACCGTAGCGTAGTGGTTGGATTAGGATTGATGCCCGAAGGGTCTTCAAAACTTAGTACTGTAGAAGTGGATTGAGGATAACTCATCAGTAAGTTACGCACTAAACTTGTCCATGACGTAACGGTTTTATTTTTTGATGGGATGTGTATAAATAACTTATAAATCCTGTTCGTAGAAAGCGTTGCCGTAGTATAATATAATATATTCAAATTGTTGGCAAATAACCCCGGGTCTTTGGGAAATGGATTTACCGCTTTTTGCAAGATAATGCTATCTACCTTGTTGTTGTTTTGATAGGCTAACATATACACAAAGGCAGAATCATAATACAATGAATCTGGGATTTGCGCAAACAACAAAGCGTCGCCATCACCCAAAAAGGCTTTGTTTACTCTTACCCACTGGGTGTCTTGTTTTGAGTCAAGCAGTCCGTAAACAATAGTAATATCTTTATAAGGTGCGGTTAAATCAACATCAGTACTACAGGAAAAAAATAAAGTAATAAAAACTAAACCTGTCAGAATTCCTGAAAATCTCATTAAGTGAAAAATTTAAGCGAAGGTAGAACAAAACTTTAAATTATCCCAAAATTGTCATTAGTGTATCTTGATATTAATAATAGGCTGCTTCAAGCGGCTGTTCGTTACAAGTCCTCGGGGCTCAGCCACACATTGCATCGGGGTAGCGGTGTCTTCGTGCCCTCAGCCCCGCTACCCCTTGCACTGTGGGCTTCGCCCCTGTGGGCTTTCCACTTCCATCCCCGGCAGAACACAATCAAAGTGTTTAACCCACATTCAATTCTTCAAATTTTAAACATTAAACGAACATGAACTAAACCCAAAATTGTTTTTAATGTAAAAAATAAATATACAAAAAATTAAACTTTATTTTTAATTTATATCTTAAAAAGTAGTGAATAATAAATTTGGAAATCTTAAATTTTTATT
>CALEWF010000103.1 GCA_937925455.1 uncultured Flavobacteriales bacterium
GTAAATGCGTTTTAGGAATTGGTCGTTAGCAGAAGATGCGTTGTAACATACCGATTGCTTCCCCGCCAAAGGTGGGTCTCAATGAAGCTATCAAGCATACAGATTGCTTCGGGCTGTCGCCCTCGCAATGGCAAGTTGTACAATGGGGCAGCGGGTGAAGCGGTATGCAGCGACGGGTGCAACTTAGCTGCACTTAGGTGAGGAGGCGGCGTGGCAACAAGCCACCGCAGCCTTAGTGCAGCTTGTTTGCACACAAGCTGCATACGAGCGGAACACGCGGCTGCCCCCCTTCTAAAAAATTTGAACTCAACTAAAAATCTTAACTATAAGAAAACTTCTAATCACAATTTAAGGCTTAATAAATACAAGTTTGAAGCAAACAAAGAATTTTGTTTAATTTAATTTCTATATCTGTTATGTGGATTGAATCATTCTTTTTAAACCAAGTTATTTGCCGCTTAGCGTAATTACGAGTATGTTGTTTGATTTTATTAACGGCTTGTTCTAAAGTGCAACTCCCTTCCAAATATTCCATCAACTCTTTGTAACCAACCGTATCCAACGTTTTGTAATTTTTAAACGGAAGTAAGCTCCGCACTTCTTCCAGTAATCCTTGTTGCATCATGGTATCTACCCGTTGATCAATTCGAGCATACAATAATTCGCGGGGTGGATTCAAAAAAAACTGTACCACCTGAAAAGGCAGCGTTTTATGGACTTTATTTTTTCTAAACTCAGAGTATTTTCTACCAGAAGAGCGAATCACCTCGAGTGCACGAATTAAGCGTGCCGGATTATTTATATCTACTTCATGGAAATATTCCGGATCTTTTTGCTCTAATTCCTGCTGTAAAACGCCAATTCCCTTCCGTTGAAATAATTCTTGCAAATCCTTTCTAATATCTGGCAATACTTCAGGCATTTCATCCAATCCATGTAAAAAGGCATTTAAATACAATCCGGAACCGCCAACCATAATCACTACATTATGCACATCAAACAACTCATTAATTTTTTTTTGTGCCTCTGCTGCATACGTGGCAGCATTATATGGCTCAGTAACGCTTCGGCAAAAAATAAAATGATGTGGCACTAGCTGAAGTTCTTCTGCCGAAGGTGGGGATGTTCCTATCTTTAATTCCTTGTAAAATTGACGGGAATCGAAAGAAATAATTTCTGTTTGATAATGTAACGCAAGCTTTATAGCCAAAGCTGTTTTACCAGATGCTGTGGGACCTGTGATACATATCAGTATTTTTTTCATGCCGATACGGGTTTTAATCCCAGCTTAATGCCTTCTTGTAGCATATATTGATAAGCTTGTTTTTCTTCATTTTCTATAATCCCATCCAAAATTGCATCTTTCACAGCATTTTTAATAATGCCAATTTGTTGACAAGGACCTATTCCAAAGGTTTTCATAATGAGTTCACCGCTAACCGGTGGTTGAAAATTACGTATCCTGTCTTTTTCTTCTACTTCGCGTATTTTTTTTTCTACCTTTTTAAAATTGGTCAAATAGCGTTTCACTTTTTCTTCATTCTTAGAGGTAATATCTGCGTTACACAACAACATCAAATCTTCCAGGTCATCGCCGGCTTCAAATATCAATCGCCTAACAGCCGAATCTGTTATTTCATCTTTTACCAAAGCTATGGGACGTAAATGCAATCGCACCAGCTTCTGCACATATTTCATGGGTTCGTGCAAGGGTAATCCAAGTTTTTTAAAAATCTTAGGAGTCATCTTTGCTCCTAAATCTTCATGCCCGTGAAAAGTCCACCCTACTCCTTCTTCAAACCGTTTGGTAGCCGGTTTGGCAATATCATGCATGATGGCTGCCCAGCGCAACCAAAGTTTATCAGTATGCTTTGATAAATTATCCAGTACTTGTAATGTATGATAGAAATTATCTTTATGACCCTTACCATCCACAGTTTCTACCCCTTGCAAGGCCACCATTTCTGGGAAAATATGATGTAATAATCCGGTATTAAACAATAATTTGAATCCTTTGGAAGGGCGAGGTGATAAAACTATTTTATTGAGTTCATCAACGATGCGCTCTTTAGATACTATACCGATACGATGAGCATTTCGCTGAATAGCCTCCAATGACTCCTGCTCAATCATAAAATCAAGCTGAGTTGCGAAACGTATTGCACGCATCATACGCAACGGATCATCAGAATAAGTAATATCAGCATCTAATGGGGTTTTTAGCAGCTTTTGTTCCAAATGCTGAAGTCCTCCAAACAAATCAACCAATATTCCTAACCCCTCAGAATTAATTTTTACTGCCAAGGCATTAATCGTAAAATCACGACGTTTTAAATCATCTTCCAGGGTTCCATCTTCTACGATAGGCTTTCTGGAATTAGCACGGTAAGATTCTTTACGGGCTCCCACAAATTCTATTTCTAAGCCATCTACATGAATCAATGCTGTACCAAAATTTTTATACACTACTAGTTTTTCTAATAAACCTAATCGTTTTGCCACGTGCTCAGCCAGATCAATTCCTCTGCCAACCGACATGATATCAATATCTTTACTTGGCCGATTCAATAATAAGTCACGAACATGCCCACCCACCAAGTAAGCATCTACACCCAGTGCATCTGCTTCTTCGGTAACTATTGGAAAAATATCTTTCTTTAAATATGATGCAAAATCAAAATTCACCCGCTATATTTTAATGCAAATGTACAAATTCAAAACGGCGTTGCCTTTCCTGTTTGTTTACTTCATGGTGTACACCTGCATCAATGATTCTGCCACAGACGATGATGCAAACTTTTTTAAATATTCTTTTCCGGTAATAATGCGTGAATATAAATCGTGCGTTGGGTTTAAAATATGAATAATAGCAGCAGCAATAGCATGTTCGCTGGTTGAATCAACATACATAGGGGCAGCTCCTCCTGCCTCTTCAAAACACCCACCCTGCGTAGCAATTACAGGCACTTCAGAGGCTAAACCTTCAACAATTGGTAATCCAAATCCCTCCATTAAAGAAGGATAAATAACAGCAGCCGATGCCTGATACAAAGCCGGTAAATCATCATCTGAAACATGATTCAAAAATTTTATCCGGTTGGCTATACCAAAATTTCGAGCATATTCTTCCAGTGAACGCTGATAACGTGATGATTTTCCAACAACCACATAATGTATCATAACATCTTTCAAAAGGTACAATGCCATTAAAACCTGCTGGATATTTTTTCGCAACTGAATGCTTCCTACCTGAATCAAATAGGGTTTCTGTATATTGTATTGTTTCAGTACTGATTCTTTCACCGATTCTGGAACCCGACGATAAAAACGTTCATCAATGGGTTGATATACTACCCGTATTTTGGATGCAAACGCCGGGAAAAAAGTATTAATATCGTTTTTTGTTTGATTGCTAATAGCAATAATTTGATTTGCCCTACGAATAGCTATTCTTATTTTTCTTCGGTAGCTAATAATGTCAAATAAATTTTGAAATGAAACATCTTTAAAGATGATCATATCGTGAATAGTTACTACCGAATGTATTTTTTTGTTTAATCCAGCTGGTAATTCATGGCTTAAACCATGATAGACATCCAAACTTAAATTATTGGCCAGTTTTGCTACGGTATGACTTCTCCAATACCATGGGAATATCCGATAAAAAAATTGCTTTGGTGTAATAATACTTACATGGGGATACGAGGTAATTTCTTCGTAAAATGAAGTAAGTTTTATTTCAGGTGTAAATAAAAAAAAAGAATGCTGCGGATAATGCAACACTAAGCTTCTTATTATATTTCTTGAATAATTACCTAAGCCGGTAGCATTACAGAATGCTCGTTTAGCATCTAATCCGATACGCAATGTATTCATCAATAGGGTACTTGAAAATTAATTGTAACCGAAGGGTTGGCAGTTCCTGAAATAGGCAATGAATATGGCTGGTCAAATGGAAAATTTATGTAATCTCCGGCATTAACCATCATATCGCCATTTACATCATAAAGTAGGTTGATATAATACGTTCCCGGATGCATGTACGTAAATGAAAAATTTGTTTCATCTGCATTTAATATAACATAACGAGTACGATATTTTAGATTATTTGCATTAAATATAAATCCATCAAACAAAGGTTTAGCTGTAATGATAATGATTACTTTTTTTTGAGGGTCAGGTGTAATAGAACCGTCAAAAGAATAGCTAAGATTTGTAATACCCAGATGCGGATGAGAGGTTTCGGGGTAAGGATCGCCTAAAAAACTATAATATACAGCGTCTGAACGATTATCAAATACAGAACTTAAATCAATCATTGTATTGGATTGCGGATAATTTAGTGCGGTTTTGACAGAATCTGCAATTGAACGATCTAGATTTTTTGCATCATAACGAAAATGAAAATTATTGTTTACAAACGTACTAAAAATCATGCTGTCGTTACGAAAAATAATTTCAGAACGAGTACGGTCAGGACCGGCTTTACAATCAATAAATCTAAAATATTTAAAAGTGGAGTTTATAAAAATACTATCACAAAGCAAATAACTTACCCGTTGCATTCCTGCAAAATATCCGCCATTTCGAAAGAACAACACTTTTTTATTATTATAAGTGCCAACAAAAAATCCCATAAAAATATCATTGAGTTTATTCAACTCGTTTTTAGCAGTAACCTGCGAAGCAGATATAGGTCTGAAATCTGTTTGCCAGTCAGGAAAATCACCCACCGATGTACCACTACATACTGGGCCTCCCCATATACCACAAACTTCATTTAAAAATTCATATCCTTTAGGAAATTGTTCTACCGGTGGTTGCTCTGGTTCACATGAAAGCAAGAGAATCGAAAGAACAATAAACCATAATTTGGGGAACTTTATATTCATCGAATTATATCTTTAGCATTTGTATTTCTTTATCGGTGAGACGTCGTCCGTTCAGCAGTTTAAAAAAACGCCATTTTTCTTTACGATATAATCGCTGAAATGAAATATTGGTGAAAATATAAGTCATAACTAGCGGTACTGACCAAAGTAATATATTTAACCACCATTTTTCAAACGGAAACACCCTGAAGAACAAAAGTAATACATATAAGAAACCCACCACCATGATATTTAGGATAGAAAATGGATTTGACATGATAATACGTACATAAATGCGATTTTGGATGATATAAAAATAGCCTGAAACTTTTATTGGCCGCTGAATATTGCCGGTATTGTTTTTAATGGCTACAAATTTGTTCACAGAAAATTTTCCGGAATAAGGTTTATCAGTCTTGGACGGCGATAAAAAATATAATTTATCCGGATGAATAATTTCGCGTAGTTTTAAGATGAGTTCATGAGGCGGAACTCCCACTTCCAGAACATAAGATCTGGCCGGTATTAATTTTAATAATAGCCTACGGTAAATATATCGCAATCGGTTAATCATCAAACCCTACATTCTACATTTTACTTTCTACTCATTTTACTCATTCCCAACGGCGAATCCGCTTCAGCAGCCAAATGTTTATACACCTGCCGATCAAGCCAACCGGGAATAAATTTATTTACTAAAGCCGTTAATTTACCTTGCGTGGTAAGGATCAGTGTTCGCTTACGTTTTGCCACGGCTTTTACCAATTCACGGGCTACTTCATCGGGCTGCATCATTTTATCTTCGTTGCGGGGCGACTCTCCCTGAGCTTTTCCATCTTTATTCAAAGCTGTATTACGAATATTAGATGCGGTAAAACCCGGATAACATATCAATACATGCAATCCGGTATAAAGATTTTCAATTCGTAAGGCCTCTAAAAAACCATGCATGGCAAACTTACTGGCAGAATATCCGGTTCGAGCAGGTAATCCTTTAATGCCGGCTATGGACGAAATACCCACTACTACTCCCTTATTTTTCAGTAGTGAAGGAAGTGCGTACTTAGTGCAATATACCGTTCCCCAAAAATTTATATCCATAACCTGGCGTATCACATCCAAACTAACTTCAGTAAATAAGGCTCGCATAGAAATACCGGCATTATTCACTAACACATCAATTTGTCCATAACGATTTAGGGTTTCATTAATAAGCCGAACACAATCCTGCTCGCTACTAACATCACCGGATATTGCCAACACCTCTCCACCTGTTTTCTGAAGCTCTAGTGCCGCTTGATTTAATTGAGTTTCATTTCGGCCACTAATCGTTATTCGGGCACCGTGACGCAAAAATTCCCGCGCTACTTCTTTCCCTATGCCTGACGAGCCTCCGGTAACAATAACTACCTTATCTTTAAAATTCATTATTTCCCCGATTTATTTTTTGTTCTTTCCAGTAAATTGTAATAAAGCTGATATTGCCATCACCAACATACAACCTATCAAGTTATACCAAAGATACGCCAGATCAATGAATCCATACACTGAAAGTACATGAAGTACTAACACAGTGGTTTGTGCAATTAAAGCTGCAATAAGTACAGGGGTGGACCCTACCCTTTTTAAAAAAAATCCCACTAAAAAAACACCAAGAATACTCCCATAAAACAACGAACCTATAATATTTACCGCTTCAATCAAATTATCAAACAATGAGAAAATAGTTGCAAAAATAATGGCCACTACTCCCCAGCCTGCTGTGATAATCTTTGACATACGAACAAAGTTAGCATCACTTCCGTCAGGCTTTATGCTTCGTTTATAAAAATCTACCAAAGTTGTACTGGCTAAGGCATTTAATTCAGACGATGTGCTTGACATAGCTGCTGAAAAAATCACTGCAAACAGCAATCCTACCAGCCCGATGGGTAAGTAATGAATTACATAATGTATAAAAATATAATCTCCATCTTTTACGGTAGCAGATGCATTCACTTTTAGCACTAAATTTTTTACCTCCTGACGAATAACTTTTTCCTGTTCGGCCAACAAGTGATACGATTCGCGAAGTTTTTTATTTTTTGCATCTCGGGCTAATTCACGGTAAGCTGCCTGCTTTTTTTCAAATACTTGCTGATAGGCTTGATTTAAACTATCGAGAACCGGCATGACAGAAGAATTGGAAATAACCCGATGATATTCCGGCTGATTAAAAAAAATTGGTGGGCGATGTAGATGAAAAAAAACAAACACCAATACTCCTGTAAATAAAATCATAAGCTGCATGGGAATTTTGAATATCCCATTAAACAATAATCCTAACCTTACCTCAGCTAGTGATTTACCTCCTAAATACCTTCCCACCTGCGATTGGTCGGTACCAAAATAACTCAGAGAAAGAAAGAAACCGCCGATAAGTCCGGTCCATACGGTATATCGGTTATTTAAATCCAGTTTCCATTCAATCAAATTAAATTTTCCGGCGGCGCCGGCTGCCTGCAAAGCATCCCCTAAAGGCATTTCCCTACTAATCTGTATCATCAACAAAATCATAGCTACTAACATCCCTCCCATCATTACTGCCATTTGCTGACGCTGTGTAATGTTTACCGCTTTACTGCCACCAGTAACGGTATAAATAATCACCAACACCCCGATAAATATGTTGGTAAAATTTAAATCCCAACCCAGAATGGAAGAAAGAATGATAGATGGCGCATAAATTGTAATTCCGGAAGCCAATCCGCGCTGGGTAAGAAATAACAACGCCGTAAGTTGCCTCACCCCCACACTGAAACGTGATTCCAAAAATTCGTAAGCAGTATATACTTTCAGCTTGTAATACATAGGGATAATGAATGCCGAAATAAAAATCATGGCTAGTGGCAATCCAAAATAAAACTGCACAAAACGCATTCCGTCTTCATAAGCTTGTCCGGGTGTAGATATAAAGGTAATAGCTGATGCCTGGGTTGCCATGACGGAAATACCAATTTGCCACCATTTGAGCGAATAATCGCCTAAAAAATATTCGCGGATATTTTTACTACGAGCTGTTTTCAGTGATCCATAAATCACTATAAATAGCAACGTGCCCATCAATACCATCCAGTCTATCCAACTCATGCCATCCATAATGTTATGATGGCCGACAACGCCACCGTCAACAAAAATAGAAACAGCACCAACCGATACCAACCGGCCCAGGATGAAAATACAGGTGGTCTATCTTGTTCAGGTATTCCCATAGTGCAGCCAAAGTACAAAAAATCTTACATGCAATATGCTTCTATTCGTTAGATAAACTCGCATAAAAACCATGCCCCTTTCAAAACTTTTTACACCCCTACTCAAACTTCATAGATTTTTCAACAAGTTACTTAGGGTACTTTGTGATAAACCTTAACATCAAAAAATATAATCCAAAAAATTCACAATAAAGAATTTTAACCCAAATTATGCAATAGAAAACC
>CALEWF010000104.1 GCA_937925455.1 uncultured Flavobacteriales bacterium
GGATAATAAAAATTAAGCCATATAATTTTGCTTGGAACTTAGAGGCTTGGTTCATTTTAGTTTAGTTTTTAAAATTTGAAGATTTTGTTGTGTATACAACCAACCCACACAATTGACATTACAATATTTTTGATTAAACGGGGGAAACCGCGTGATTCTCTGCCTTATAGGGGCGGGTTCACCCGCTGCCCCGATAATCTTACCGTCATTGCGACCCGCCTTTGGTGGGGAAGCAATCTGTATGTTACAACGCATCTTCTGCCAACGACCAACTCCTAAAACGCATTTTCAATGCGGTTTGCAACCTACGCTGTTGCTGTCCTAATTTTCTTTAACGAATTACGAATACAATACAATCAACACATCTTCAAATCAACACATCTTCAAATTAACTCATCATCAAATTAACTCATTTCCAAATTGATTCATTTGCAAATTGATTCATTTCCAAATTGATTCATTTCCAAATCAACCACCCCTAAGGGCATACTGCTGCGGATGGTAGTGGAAAGCCCGCAGGGGCGAATGCCGCAACGCAAGGAGCAGCGGGGCTGAGGGCACAAAGACACCGCTGCGACTATGCGATGCGTGCATGAGCCCCGAGGACTTGTAACGGACAGCCGCTTTAAGCAGCCGGATCAATTATTGAAATAAAATGAAAAAATATGGGATAAAGAAATATTATTCTGCTAAAACCTCATCACTGACAGCTTTTTTGCGTAATACTTTATTAATGGGCAAAGGATTTTTAACTTTTTCTTTGGTAAGTGCCAATGCAATTACTTCATCCATCGTTTTTACATAATGAATATTTAAACCTCGGATGAACTTTGGATTAATTTCTTCTACGTCTTTTCGGTTGTCATCGCAAAGTATTACATCTTTAATTTGCGCCCGCTTAGCGGCCAGTATTTTTTCCTTAATACCACCAACCGGCAGTACTTGTCCGCGAAGCGTAATTTCGCCGGTCATAGCAATACGAGCTTTTACTTTACGTTGCGTAAAAGCCGAAACCAAGGCTGTAAACATGGTAATACCGGCAGAAGGACCATCTTTTGGAGTAGCCCCTTCTGGAACATGAATATGAACATTCCAGTGCTCAAACGCTTTGGGATGGATTTGATAATCGGCAGCATGGGCTTTTAAATATTCTAATGCAATGATGGCAGACTCCTTCATCACACCACCCAAGTTACCGGTTAACGTTAATTTACCTCTGCCCGGGCTAAGGCTTGTTTCAATAAACAAAATATCGCCACCTACCGCAGTCCAGGCCAAACCAACTACTACACCGGCATGCTGATTGTTTTCGTATTTTTCACGAGGAATGGGTTTCCCTAAAATCTTTTCAATACGTGCAGGTGTAATGGTATAATTCACACGTTCGCCCATAACGATAGATTTGGCAATGCTACGAGTAATGCTTGCCAACATTCTGTCTAAATTTCTAACGCCTGATTCACGTGTGTAATTTTCAATAAGGAACTCAAGTGTTGGCTTGTCTATTTTTATTTTGTCTGGGTCTAATCCATGCTCTTTAGCTTGCTTAGGTAGTAAATGCCGGTGTGCAATTTCTACTTTTTCTTCTACCGAATAGCCTGTAAGTTCTATGATTTCCATTCGGTCGCGAAGTGCAGGCTGAATGGTAGCCAAATTGTTTGCCGTAGCAATAAACATTACCTTAGAAAGGTCAAAATCTATGTCTAAGAAATTGTCATGAAAGGCATAGTTTTGCTCTGGGTCAAGTACTTCCAAAAGAGCAGAGGAGGGGTCTCCATGAAAATCATTTCCAACTTTGTCTATCTCATCCAGAATAAATACTGGATTGGATGAACCTGCTTTTCTCATGCTTTGCAAAATACGTCCCGCCATGGCACCAATATAGGTTCTTCGGTGGCCTCGTATTTCTGATTCGTCTTTTAGGCCTCCTAACGACATGCGGATGTATTTTCTTCCTAAGGCTTCGGCAATGGATTTGCCCAACGATGTTTTTCCTACTCCAGGAGGACCGGCAAAACATAGAATAGGGGCTTTCATATCACCTTTTAGCTTCAATACAGCCAAATGCTCCAGAATTCGTTCTTTAATTTTATCCAATCCATAATGGTCTCTGTCTAATATTTTTTTTGCATTTTTTAAATTGAATTGATCTTCTGTAAATTCATTCCATGGAAGCTCGGTCATAAACTCTAAATAGTTTAATTGCACCGAATATTCAGCCACCATGGGGTTCATGCGTTCCAGTTTGGTAATTTCTTTTTCAAATATCTCTTTAACTTTTTGATCCCATTTCTTATTTTGGGCTTTCTCTTTCAGTTCTTTGATATCTTGAGTTTCGCCGGCTCCCAGTTCTTCCTGAATCATCTTCATTTGCTGATGCAGAAAGTATTCTTTTTGCTGCCGGTCAATATCTACTTTTACTTTACTTTGAATTTCATTTTTTAATTCGAGTAATTGTAATTCTTTGTTTAGATGGCGTAAAACCATGGTAGCCCTTTCTTTCAAATCTTTTACTTCCAGCATTTGCTGTTTTTCTTCCATCTCTGCATTAAGGTTAGAAGAAATAAAGTTGATCAGAAATGAGGGGCTTTCTATGTTTTTTATAGCAAATGATGCTTCCGAAGGAATATGTGGCGATTGCTGAATAATACTTAACGAAAGCTCTTTGATTTGTGCTACTAAGGCTTTAAATTCTTGGTCTTTTTCAGAGGGCTTTTGCTCAGAGAATATGGTAACAACGGCTTTCAGGTAAGGCTCTGTTTGGGTAAATTGCTTTACTTCAAACCGTCTTTTGCCCTGAATAATAGCTGTGGTGCTACCATCGGGCATGCGCAGCATTTTTAAAATCTGTGCTACCGTACCGATACGGTTCAGATCTTGTTCGTTCGGATCTTCTATACTTGCATCTTTTTGGCTCAGCACCCCGATAATTTTGTTGCCATTATGTGCTTCGCGAATCAGGCGGATGGATTTATCCCTTCCTACGGTAATAGGAATTACTACTCCCGGAAACAATACGGTATTTCGCAGTGGTAAAATAGGTAACAGCTCCGGTATATCCTGAACATTAAAATTATCTTCATCTTCAGAGGTAATCAGCGGAATAAATTCACTGTCTTCGCCTAACATTTTAAAAAATGCCATATTGTCGTTATTCTTCCACATAAGTCAGCAATTATAAAGTTTAATCTACCAATTTTGGCAGATTTTTAGGAATAATCAGGCTTTTTTAATGCCTAACCCTCCTTTTTCAAACCCTGTGCCATGCCATACCCTTTGCCAAGTTCAGAAAAGCATGTTAATTTTGAAAGTATCATCTCAAATAACCATGAATTTCAGGGAATTTTGGAAATTATATTTTTCATTCAACCGTTCTGAACGGCGGGCTATTCGTTTTTTACTTTTACTTATTACCATCATTATCCTTGTAAATATTTTCTTGCCGTTCTTCATACAATCTAAGCAGTGGGATCATTCCCCCTATCAGGTCTTGCTTGATTCGTTGAGTAGTGCGATTCCCTATAAAGATAGTTTGTATTTTTCAACACGTTATAAGTTCAATGAACAATATTCTTCCAATCAATTCAAAAAATCTTATACGCATTCAGAGAATAGACTCAAACCCTTTGACCCTAATGCATTGGATGAAGCCGGGTGGCAACAGTTAGGACTTAGTGAAAAACAAGCTTCGGCGGTGGTTAAACTAAGAAATCGAAAAGGTGGATTTAAAAATATTGCTGATGTGAAGCAGGTGAAATTCATACCGGCGTATGTAATGGAGAAAATTGAACCGTACTTAATTTTTACAATAGATACATCAAAGGTTGTAAACCATGAATTTAAGCCAATCCCTGAAAAATCGTTAAAATTATTGGATATCAATCAGGCAAACGTGGATGAATGGAAAGAACTACCCGGAATTGGCGACAAGCTAGCGCAGAGAGTTGTTCATTTTCGAGAAAAGTTGGGTGGGTTTCATCGGGTTTCGCAAGTTTGTGAGGTTTATGGATTATCGGCAGAAACCTGTGATAAAATTATTCCTCTACTTACCCTTGGGACAAATGAAGTTACAAAAATTCATTTGAATTATGCTTCCACACAGGAATTAGCAAGTCATCCCTACATTAACTTTAAACTGGCATCTGCCATTGTGAGTAATCGAAATTCCCGTGGGTTTTATAAAAATGTGGAGGAAATTCTAACCTTAGGATTGGTAGAAAAGGAACTTTATGATAAACTTGCCCCATATTTAAAGGTACAGTGATTCAACATAAACTCATTTCGGTAATACGTGATATACCTGACTTTCCCAAGCCGGGTATTACATTTAAAGATATAACGCCCATATTTTTGCATCCGGATCTTTGTGCCGAAATAATAAATGAATTTCGTCGTCGTTTTGAGCATGTGCCGGTAGATGCGGTGGCTGGTGTGGAAGCCCGTGGCTTTTTATTTGGGTTTTTATTGGCTCAAGCTTGGCAAGTTCCTTTTATTCCAATTCGAAAAGCCGGAAAATTACCCTATCATAAAATATCCAGGGAATATTCTTTGGAATATGGCACAGCTAAAATTGAAATGCATACGGATGCCGTAAAACCCGGTCAACGTATTTTACTGCATGATGATTTATTGGCTACCGGTGGCTCTGCCGAAGCGGCAGCTGAGTTGATTGTTGAAGCCGGAGGTAAGCTTAGTGGGTTTGCTTTTTTGGTGAATCTCGCATTTTTAGAAGGGGAGAAAAAATTGCTTCGTTTTTCCCAACAAATAGAAAGTTTGGTGGTTTATTATGAGTAAGTTATTTTCGTGTTTCATATAAATTTTAGAAACTATTGCTATGGATTTTACAATCAATGAGAATCAAAAGATGATAGCCCAGATGGTAAAAGATTTTGCTGAAAAAGAAATTCGGCCAAATGTGATGCACTGGGATGAAAACGAAATATTTCCAATTGATGTAATGAAGAAAATGGGAGAGCTGGGGCTGCTCGGTATTTTTATTCCTCAAGAATACGGAGGCAGCGGTTTTGGATATTTTGAATACATGGCTGCTTTGATAGAGCTTGGTAAAGTTTGTGGTGGCATTGCACTTTCTGTGGCTGCACATAATTCATTATGCACCGGACATATTTATTATCATGGAAGTGAAGAACAAAAGAGAAAATATTTACCCAAACTTGCTACCGGAGAATGGATTGGAGCTTGGGGTTTGACAGAACCAAACACCGGCTCTGATGCTATGCGTATGAAGTGTGTAGCACATAAAGATGGAAACGAGTGGGTGATTAATGGTACTAAAACATGGATTACACATGGCTTAAGTGGCGATGTGGCCGTTGTATTGGTACGTACCGGTGAATTATTAGATTCTAATGGAATTACTGCATTCATTGTTGAAAAAGGAACGCCGGGTTTTTCAGCAGTAAAAATTAAAAACAAATTGGGCGTAAGAGCCAGTGAAACCGCAGAATTAATATTTGATAATGTACGCATTCCCGAGTCAAATGTAATTGGTGAAGTAGGGCAGGGATTTAAGCAAGCTATGAAAGTGCTCGATGGCGGACGCATTTCTATAGCCTCTGTATCACTCGGTATTGCCAAAGGAGCGTATGAAGCTTCATTGAAATATGCCAAAGAAAGGGAGCAGTTTGGTCAACCGATTGCAAACTTTCAAGCCATTGCTTTTAAATTAGCCGATATGGCTACTGAAATAGAGGCGGCAGAATTGCTAACGTTAAAAGCAGCTGATTTGAAAAATCGCGGTGAAAAAGTAACCAAAGAAGGAGCGTTTGCTAAATACTATGCTTCAGAAGTAGCTGTAAAATGCGGAAATGAAGCCGTACAAATTATGGGTGGCTATGGATTTACGAAAGAATTTCCGGCTGAAAAATACTTGCGTGATTCTAAACTCATGACCATAGGTGAAGGCACTTCTGAAATTCAGAAATTGGTAATTGCCAGAAATATATTAAATTAACCAATAATATCTTTTTTGATAGGTTAGGTTCTATATTTTTCTCATTTCAATAATTTCAATTTTGCATTTTAAATTTAAACCTCAGAATTTTCATTAGCGTATTCATGGTAAAATAATAGGCTGCTTAAAGCGGCTGTCCGTT
>CALEWF010000105.1 GCA_937925455.1 uncultured Flavobacteriales bacterium
AACTGCCTCAATGCTACGATGCTAAACCTTACAGGTTTTTAGAAACCTGTAAGGTTTTTCCTCTGCCGTATCATACAGATTGCTTTCCCTCCAAAGGCGGGTCGCAAAGACGCTAAAACCGTATCATCTTCAAATCATCTCATCATCAAATCATCCACCCCAAAGGGCGAACTGCCGGGGATGGAAGTGGAAAGCCCGCAGGGGCGAAGCCCACAGGGCACGGGGTAGCGGGGCTGAGGGCACGAAGACACCGCTGCCCCGATGCCATGTGTGGCTGAGCCCCGAGGACTTGCAACGGACAGCCCCACGGGCAGCTTGATAAATTAAAATTTTATTAAAACCCTTAGGTTAAATTTTTATCGGACATCCGTGAAACATTATAATTTTTGTTCTGCCTCCTTAATCTTACATATTTATCTTCCTTTTTGCCTCTTATCATTATCCTACTAATTTTGCAAGAAATTCTTAATTTATGAACACATACGATGTGATATTTATTGGTTCAGGTCCTGGAGGATATGTGGGTGCCATTCGTGCTGCTCAGCTTGGTCTTAAAACCGCCATTATTGAACGATATAAAACTTTAGGTGGAACTTGCCTCAACGTAGGCTGTATTCCTTCTAAAGCCATGCTTGATTCTTCTGAACATTATTATAATGCCGGTCATACCTTTGCTGAACATGGTATTTTATTAAAAGACTTAAAGCCGGATCTTGCCCAAATGATAAAACGAAAGGCAGAGGTGGTAAAACAAACTACGGACGGGATACAATACCTGATGAAAAAAAATAAAATTGATGTATATCAAGGCCATGGCTCTTTTAAAGATGCACATACCATTACTATAAAAAAAGACGATGGAAGAACTGAAGAGATCAGTGGAAAAAACATTGTGATTGCCACGGGAAGCAAACCTTCTACCCTGCCCGGTATTGAAATAGACAAAAAACGAATCATTACCTCTACCGAAGCTTTAGAATTAAAAGAAATTCCAAAACATTTGATAATTATAGGCGGTGGGGTCATTGGTCTTGAATTAGGTTCTGTATATGCACGCCTCGGTGCAAAAATATCAGTAGTAGAATACATGGATCGTTTGATTCCTACCATGGACAGCACCTTGAGTAAAGAATTACAAAAAGTACTGAAAAAACTGGATTTTGATTTCTATTTCAATCACAAGGTAATCGGTGTTAAAAGTTCAGCCAAGAAAGTAACCGTTACGGCACATGATAAAGAAGGCAAAGAAATTCAATTAGAAGGCGACTATTGCTTAGTTGCAGTAGGCCGCCGGGCTTATACCGATGGGTTAAATTTAGAAAATGCCGGCTTAAAAACCGATGAACGTGGAAAAGTACCAGTAAATGATCATTTACAAACTGCAGTGCCACATATCTATGCAATAGGTGATGTAGTACGAGGTGCTATGTTGGCTCACAAAGCCGAAGATGAAGGTATAGCAGTAGCAGAAATCATAGCAGGTCAAAAACCACATATCAACTACCTGCTCATACCCAATGTAGTGTATACTTGGCCCGAAGTAGCCTCTGTAGGCTACACTGAAGATCAACTCAAAGAAATGGGCAAAGCGTATAAAGCCGGATCATTCCCATTTAAAGCTAGTGGCCGTGCCCGTGCCAGTATGGACACTGATGGAATTATCAAGGTACTGGCCGATAAAGAAACGGATGAAATTTTAGGAGTACACATGATTGGTCCGCGGGCTGCCGACATGATCATGGAAGCCACGGTTGCTATGGAATTTCGAGCCAGTGCAGAAGACATTGGCCGTATATGCCATGCACATCCTACTTTCTCTGAAAGCCTTAAAGAAGCATGTTTGGCTGCCAGTGAAAACCGCGCCATCAATATTTAAAGCACTATGGCGGTAATTGAAAAACAATTACCACGTTTCTGCTGATTTGCATTTGGAAATAAAAAACTATATTCGTTCAATAAAAATCTTTCGGTGCATGCATTTTGAACTGAAAAAAGAGGGAGAATTTGAATATTTGGACGAAGGCAAGGGTCCGGTAATGATTGTATTGCACGGGCTATTTGGAGCTTTAAGCAACTTCCAGCATGTTGTAAACCACTTTAGTAAATATTATAGGGTAATCATTCCTTTAATGCCGGTGTACACCTTGCCCATCATAGATACCAATCTGAAAAACTTAGCCAAATACATTGAACGATTCATCAATGATAAAGGCTTTGACAAAGTGATTTTACTAGGAAATTCTATGGGCGGGCATGTAGGTTTAATCTTTACCACAATATGTCCGGAAAAAGTAGATGCCTTGATTTTAACCGGTAGCTCTGGTTTATACGAAAATGCCTTTGGTAGCACATATCCCCGTAAAAATGATTACGAATTCATTAAAAGTAGGGTAGAATATACGTTTTATGACCCGAAAGTGGCTACCAAAGAACTTGTGGATGAAGTGTTTGCTTTGGTAAACGATAAATCCAAAGCAATCAGAAGTATATCACTTGCTAAATCAGCCATACGGCATAATATGCGGCATGAATTACCCAATATTAATGTGCCGGTTTGTCTAATTTGGGGAAAAAATGACAATATAACCCCACCGGAAGTCGCTATAGAATTTCATGAAAAACTTCCTGATTCAGATTTATACTGGATAGATCAATGTGGTCACGCCCCCATGATGGAAAAACCTGAAGAATTTAACCAAATACTTACAGACTGGCTGAGACTCCGTAATAAACTGGTTATTGCCTGAGATGGATATCAAGCTTGCTGAATTTGTTACCAGTACTGCAGATTATAAAAAATGTCCGCCGCCTAAATATCCAGAATTTGCATTTATTGGCCGGTCGAATGTCGGGAAATCGTCATTAATTAACATGCTTACCGGGAAAAAGGGATTGGCCAAAACCTCGGCTACGCCGGGTAAAACACAACTTATCAATCATTTTCTCATCAATAACCAATGGTACCTGGTGGACCTGCCCGGTTATGGCTATGCTAAGGTAAGCAAGGAAAAACGCGACAAGTGGCACCAAATGATGAAAGGCTACTTGACGCATCGCGAAAACCTGCAATGCATCTTTATTTTGGTGGATGGGCGCATTCCATTTCAGCCATCAGATCATGAAATGATTTGCTGGATGGGAGCTAATGGAATTCCGTTTGTAATAGTTATCACTAAAGCCGATAAAGTATCGCAACGCGTACTGATGCAAAACATTAAAGACATGAAAGAGATTCTAAAAAAAGAATGGGAACCCTTGCCAAACATTTTCATTACTTCATCTGCTACAAAACAAGGACGCGACCAACTACTGGGATTTATTGAAAGTTGTTTGTAAACAATTCCAGTTATTTTTATAGTGTAAGCTCTATAATGCAGTACAATTTAAAAGTAGAAAAAATGAATAACTTAAAACTCTAATATATTATCCCAAATCTTGCATTAGAAATTTTCCGTTGGCATCCGCGGTAAGACAAAGCGTCTATGCAGTTACTGTTATTGAAAAATCATAACCATAGATAGCACAGAAGATTACCGTGTGTTTTTGCTCTCATTTCTTTGTGTGCTTCGTGGTCATTTTCTTCGTGTCCTTTGTGGTTCATGCTCGGATTTGATGATTTTTAACCACAAAGAGCACAAAGATTTTGCACAAAGGGCAAAGCGTGCGGTCACTTATTTCATAACTTTTTCTTTGTGAGCTATTTGCTTTATAGAACACGGATGACACGGAGTGGGCGGATTGGCACGGATTATATCTGTGTTCATCTCTTGCATCAGCGTGTATCCGTGTGCTATGATTTAAGCCCCAAATTATCATTAGAATTGTTTTATAAGGGGCAGTCGCGTGTTTCTCGGCCTCGTAGGGATGGATTCACCCGCCATCCCTATCTGCTGCGGATGGAAGTGGAAAGCCCGCAGGGGCGAATGCCGCAACGCAAGGAGCAGCGGGGCTGAGGGTACGAAGACACCGCTGCGACTATGCGATGCGTGAATGAGCCCCGAGGACTTGTAACGTACAGCCGCTTTAAGCAGCCTGATAATAAAAAAAACACTTTTGAATGGTATTAAAATCGGGGGACCTCACAGCATAATTCAATCTATGATTAATACCCTTTTTTTCTTCTCCGGATGCTATGTTTTTTACTTCTCCAACACCTTGGGAACACGGAAATAATCAGAATCTTTTTTAGGAGCATTCAACAATGCTTCTTCGTGAGTAAGTACTTGAATTACCTCATCTGCCCGTAATACATTCACTTCATCATTCATGTAAACTAACGGTTCAACGCCTGTGGTATCCAGCTCGTTCAATTTATCCATAAACTCTAAGATACGGTTTAGGTCATTTAAAATCGCTTCCTTTTCTTGTTCAGTAAATTCTAGCTTAGCTAATTCAGCCAATTTTTCAACGGTTTGCAGATCGAGTTTCATAATAAGCATCTAAATGTTGAAACATAAAATTACGAACAAAATCACTCATTAAATACGGATTGTTATTAAAATCTTTAGGATATATGGGTTTACCCACTTTAATATAGACTTTACCGGGTCCTCCTGGCCTTGGTTTTAATAACTCGGATTGGTGAGGGAGGATTTCTAAATTATTTAAACATACAACGGGCACAACAGGCACTTGTAATTCTACACTCATTCGAAAAGCTCCACTTTTAAACGGAAGCACTGTGCCTTTAACTTTATTTTGTGTTCCTTCGGGATAAATAAGGATGCTGTATCCTTTTTTAAGGTCGGCACAAGCCCGATTATACGCTTCAGATGATTCTAATTTACTGCTCCGATCAAATGGAATGTGTGTACGCCAAAACATGATTTTAAACAATGGTACTTTGGCTAGAGAAGCTTTAGCCATAAAATGAAAATACGTGGGAATGAATTTATAAGCTACCAAAATATCCAAAAAGCTGGAATGATTGGGCGTAAAAATGTATATTCCGTTAGGGTCAAGCGGTTCTTCATAATCAATGATGGTGCGAATACCCATGGTAACCCGCAGCCATCCGGCCCAAAAACGTTGTACTTTCATGGCGATTTTCCATCGCGATTCGTTGGAAAACAAATAACGAAGCGGAAAATAAAATATAATTAGCCAAAACAGGAAGTTGATTAAAAAAAGTACTTCCCATGCCACAGTTAAAGTATATCTAATGGATTTCACGGCAGTAATACTATTCGCTGATAGATATGCCTAATTCTTTAAGTTGCGAAGGGTCTATGCTACTGGGACTATCAATCATGGTATCGCGTCCGGCATTGTTTTTCGGGAATGCAATAAAATCGCGGATGGAATCACTTCCCCCCATCAACGCACACAACCGGTCAAATCCAAAGGCTATCCCTCCGTGTGGTGGAGCGCCATATGCAAACGCATTCATTAAGAATCCAAATTTCTCCACTGCTTCATCCCGACTGAATCCAAGCACTTCAAATACTTTAGCCTGCAAGTGCTTATCGTGAATACGAATGGAACCTCCGGCAATTTCCGAACCATTCAATACCAAATCATACGCATTGGCTTTTACCATACCCAGTTTAGTATCCATCAATGGAATATCTTCTTTTTTGGGCGATGTAAAAGGATGATGCATGGCATAGTAGCGGCCATCTTCCTCGTTGTATTCAAACATGGGGAAATCAAGTACCCACAGCAATTTGAATTCATCTTTATTCCGTAAGCCTAATTGATTACCCATTTCAAGCCGAAGTTCATTGAGTTGTTTACGGGTTTTATCCGCATTACCGGCCAAAATTAACATCAGGTCGCCCGGTTCCGCACCAAAATGATGAGCCCAATCTTTCAAATGCTCTTCGGTATAAAATTTATCCACAGAAGATTTTAATGTACCATCCGCATTATAACGCACATACACTAATCCTTTGGCACCAATCTGCGGCTTTTTTACAAACTCCGTCAACTCATCCAATTGTTTGCGGGTATATCCTGCAGCTCCTTTAGCACAAATACCTACCACCAGTTCAGCCGTATCAAATACATTAAATCCTTTGCCTTTTACAATATTGGTAATTTCTACAAACTTCATATCAAACCGAATGTCGGGCTTATCAGACCCATAATATTTTATTGCATCATCGTAGCTCATACGTGGCACTTCGCCTATATCAATTCCTTTTACGGTTTTAAACAAATGTTTGGTAAGCCCTTCAAAAGTTTGCAATATATCTTCACGATCTACAAAAGCCATTTCACAGTCTATTTGCGTAAACTCCGGCTGGCGGTCGGCCCGCAAGTCTTCATCCCGAAAACAGCGTACAATTTGAAAATATCGGTCATATCCACTCACCATCAACAATTGCTTAAATGTTTGTGGCGACTGGGGCAAGGCATAAAATTCCCCATGATGAATACGGCTGGGTACCACAAAATCCCGGGCACCTTCAGGGGTTGATTTGATTAAGAAAGGGGTTTCAATTTCTATAAAACCCAGAGCAGACAAATAATTTCGGGTTTCGAGCGCCATTTGGTGGCGTAGTAGCAAATTATTTTTGAGCGTAGGCCTACGCAGGTCTAAGTAACGATATTTCATGCGTAACTCATCCCCACCGTCAGTTTGCTCTTCGATGGTAAATGGAGGCGTAAGTGAAGCATTAAGAAGGGTAAGATTACTAACCACCACTTCAATTTCTCCGGTGTCAATCTGATAATTTTTACTGCTACGTTCCACCACCGTGCCTGTAACTTGAATTACATATTCACGCCCAAGTTTGCGAGCCTGTTCGCAAAGCTCTGCATTTACTTCCATATTAAATGCCAACTGGGTGATGCCATAACGATCCCTTAGATCAATAAAAGTCAATCCTCCCAAATCACGGCTACGCTGAACCCATCCGGCCAGGGTAACGGTTTGTCCAATGTGCGCCGGGCGCAACTCTCCGCAGGTATGTGTACGATACATAAGTTAAAAATGTGAACAAAGATAAAAGAAGTAAAAGTACTGACTGAAACGATAGCTATCTTTTGATCCCAAATTATCAATTGATTTGTAGAATGGTTTGGCTGCTTATGGGGCTGTCCGTTTCAAGTCCTCGGAGCTCAGCCACACAGGGCATCGGGGTAGCGGTGTCTTCGTGCCCTCAGCCCCGCTGCCCCGTGCACTGTGGGCTTCGCTCCTGCGGGCTTTCCACTGCCATCCCCAGCAGTTTGCCTACTGAAGATTTATAATGCATAGCAGCATTAAGCAGTCTAAAAAATTATTGCTGAACAGCCGCTTTGTAGGTGGATAAAGCTCGTTCGCGTGCCATTTTATGATCAACCATGGGTTTGGGATAGGTAAAGCTGTCAAGGTCTTTCACCCAGCGACGAATGTAAATACCCTGGGGGTCGAATTTTTTTTGTTGTTCGATGGGATTGAAAATCCTGAAATAGGGAGCAGCATCGCAGCCTGTGCCAGCAGCCCATTGCCAATTACCATTATTAGAAGCCAATTCAAAATCGAGTAGTTTTTCGGCAAAGTAGGCTTCGCCCCACCGCCAATCAATCAATAAATGCTTGCATAAAAAGCTGGCAGCAATCATGCGTACGCGATTATGCATAAATCCTGTTTCATTAAGTTCACGCATACCGGCATCTACCATGGGGTAGCCCGTTTCGCCGTTGCACCAGCGTTTAAAATCAGCTTCATTATTCCGCCAAGCAATGGCGTCATATTGTTTTTTAAAAGACTGATGTAAAACATACGGATGATGCCATAGAATTTGCATAAAAAATTCACGCCAAATGAGCTCTTTTAGATAAGTTTCGCTAAGATTTTTAACATGCGACACCAATTCACGAATGCTAATTGTGCCAAAGCGCAAATGAACGCCCAAATGCGAAGTGGCATCAAGCGATGGGGTATTGCGTGTTGTGGCATATTCGCGAATAATTTTATCGGCTACTTGTTCGGGCGGAAATGCAATGTGGGTGGGTGCAAAACCAATACTTTTTAAATCAGGCATAGGCACCGGGTGGGTTTTTGCTAAGTTGTGCAGATACTTTTCAACCGGGTAAGGCTTGATATAAAATGCATTGAGTTTATACAACCAAGCCCGACTGTAAGGTGTGTAAATGGTATAGGGCTTTCCGGTAGCGCTAAGCACTTCATCTTTTTCAAAGATAACCTGGTCTTTCCAGGTATAAAATTTTATACCCCTCGATGCCAACAGGCGGTTAATGACTTCATCCCGTTGAGTGGCATAAGGTTCATAATCGTGGTTGGTATGCACTTCGCGAATGGTATAGTTTTGTAAAAGTTTATTCCATACCTGTTCTGGTGTTCCATATTCCACCCACAAGTCAGCTCCCTGTTTTTGTAATTGAAGTTTGATGCGTTGCAATTGTTGATGGATGAAATTTACCCGGGCATCAGCGCGGTCATTTAATTTAGATAGGATATTGATATCAAAAATAAATACGAGTTGCACCGGGTAGGGGCTTTTTAGCGCATGAAATAAAGCTGCCTGGTCGTGCAAACGCAAATCGCGTCGAAGCCAGCATACAGTGATGGGCATAGATGAGTTCATGCTGTATAAATACAAAGGTGTATGTTTTTGTTCATGAAACGCCAAAGGATGATTAGATTTTCACGTAGCGACTAAATCCAGAAAATACGTTGTATATTGTACCTTTGCATAATTTCATACAGAAGGCATGATACGATTTGATGAATTTGACAAACCCACCGATGATGCCTGGTGGGAAGTCGTGAAAAAAAGTGTGAAGAATCCGGACGAATTGCACCGCATGATTCATGAAAAAGCAGGAGGTCTGAAACTAAATTCCTTGTACCGAAAGCATTCGCTCCATGCCATACAACCCTTGTCGGTACCATTCACATTTCATAAACCCAAGATAGTGCAGCCGGTGTACATTCACAAGGTGGTGGCGGCCAACCAGGCAGCCTTAAAGGCACTGCAAAACGGAGCCGATACTGTTTTGTTTACAGGTCCTGATTTACCTACAGCCAACGAGTGGGCAGCGCTGATGAAAGACATTCATCTGGATTGGTTTGAACCTGAGTTTGATTTAGGAGAATCGAATACAGCCCTGTTTTTTCATTTGCTGAATGAATATCAACAATTGGAAGTGCCTAATGCCAACCGGCGGGGTGCTATTGCTTTTGACCCAATTACTCATGCCTGGCTAACCGGAAATTTTGAATATTCCCGGGATGAAAATTTTAAGGTGATAGGTACCATGCTGGATATAGCTCGTGAACAAATGCCGGGCTACCGATTGTTGCACGTAAATAGCTATATGCTTCGCGATGCTGGAGCAACGGCTGTTCAGGAGTTAGCTTGCACCTTATCTCACCTTACCGAATATTTGGATTACTTTACCAATTTGGGCTGGAATGCTGGTGAGCTTTTTATAAAAACGCAGATAAATGCCGGAATCGGTGAAGATTATTTTACGGAAATTGCCAAATTTAGAACTCTGCGTTATTTATTAGCAAAATTGGCAGAGGCTTATCAAGTTCCGAATTCTATGGTGTATGTAAATGCTGTTACTACCCGAAGAAATAAGACAGTGTACGATATACACAATAATGTACTTCGGGCTTCTTCTGAGGCTATGGCAGCTATTATCGGAGGTTGTAGTGGTATTTGTATATGGCCCTACAGTGAAACCTTCGAATTGCCTGATGAGCAAGCATATCGCTTATCGCGAAACATTCCACTCATTTTAATGCATGAAGCACATTTAGATGCAGTAGCTGATCCTGCTGCAGGTTCATATTATCTGGAAGTATTCAGCCGAAAAATGGCCGATGCAGCGTGGAGTTTATTTCTGGAAATGGAAGGGAAAGGCGGATACATTAAGGTGTTGGAAGAAGGGTGGATTCAGGAGAAAATTCTAAACGAAGCCGCCAATGCCGAAGAGGCTTTTCGCCAAGGAACTCAGGTGCTGGTGGGAACCAATAAGTATATTAACAAGCAGGAAGTAAAATTGGGTAATGCTGCCCGTCCGGCTGATAATCTGTTCATGAAGGAAAACCGGATAATTCCTGTGATGCAATTGAAACGGCTTTCAGAAAAATTGGATGAAGAACGCATGCGCATGGAGCGTCAAAAAGAACAAAAATTAAACTAAGATGAGACCTGATTTTTCAAAAATACAACTGTCCACACCTACGGCTACATCCCAACTTGCGAATGGTAGTTCTTTATATAGAACAGCCGAGGGAATTGAATTAAAACCGATGTATCAATCGGAAGACATCGCTTCGTTTCATCATACCGATTCGTTACCCGGTATGCCACCATTTTTACGCGGGCCGTATGCTACCATGTATGTACTAAAGCCTTGGACTATTCGGCAATATGCCGGATTCAGTACAGCAGAAGAGTCGAATGCATTTTATCGTAGAAATCTGGCTGCCGGACAAAAAGGGTTATCGGTAGCCTTTGATTTAGCTACGCATCGCGGATACGATTCCGACCATCCTCGGGTAAAAGGAGATGTAGGTAAGGCTGGTGTAGCCATTGATTCGGTGGAGGATATGAAAATTTTATTCGACCAAATCCCACTAAATGAAATGTCGGTATCCATGACTATGAATGGAGCAGTGATTCCGATTATGGCGTTTTATATTGTTGCTGCCGAAGAGCAGGGGGTGAAGCCTGATCAACTAAGCGGTACCATTCAGAATGATATTCTCAAAGAGTTTATGGTACGTAATACGTACATCTATCCGCCGGCAGCCTCAATGCGAATCATTGCAGATATCTTTAAATATACTTCAAAATACATGCCCAAATTTAATTCCATCAGTATTTCAGGGTATCACATGCACGAAGCCGGTGCTCCGGCAGATATTGAATTAGCTTATACATTAGCGGATGGAATTGAATATATCAAAACCGGTTTGGACGCCGGTTTGAAAATTGATGATTTTGCACCCCGGTTATCCTTTTTCTTTGCCATTGGCATGAATCATTTTATGGAAATTGCCAAACTTCGTGCTGCTCGTTTGTTATGGGCCAAGATGGTAAAAAAGTTTAATCCGAAAGACGAGCGCTCGCTGATGTTACGTACCCATTGCCAAACCAGCGGGTACAGCCTTACAGAACAAGATCCGTTTAATAACATCACTCGTACCTATGTGGAAGCCATGGCAGCCGTATTGGGAGGAACACAGTCGTTGCATACCAATTCGCTGGACGAAGCCATCGCGCTACCTACTGATTTTTCAGCACGAATCGCAAGAAATACGCAGCTCATCATTGCCGAAGAAACCGGAGTAACCCAAGCCATTGATCCTTGGGCAGGTTCTTATTATGTTGAATACCTTACCGGGATGCTGGTAGAAAAAGCTTGGAAGCACATTGAAGAGATTAATTCCTTGGGTGGCATGGCAAAAGCTATAGAGGCTGGAGTCCCCAAAATGCGCATTGAAGAGGCCGCTGCACGAAAGCAAGCCAGAATTGACAGTGGAGAAGAAGTTATTATCGGAGTGAATAAATATCCCGTAAATGAGGAGGTGAAGCTCGACATACTGGAGGTAGATAATGAAAAAGTAAGACAACAGCAAATTACCCGTTTGCAGCAGATTCGTGCTTCTCGAAATGAATCGGAAGTGCAGGCTGCTTTGCAGGCTATTACGAATGCTTGTAACGATAGGGATCAAAACCTGTTAGAACTGGCAGTAATTGCAGCCCGTAAACGCGCCACCCTTGGTGAAATCAGCGAAGCTATGGAAAAAGTGTTTGGCCGCTATAAAGCTCAGATACAAACCATTTCCGGAATATATGCCAAAGAAATAAGTATGGATGAAGAATTTTTAGAAGCACGGCGGCTCGCTGATGAGTTTGCAGAAAAAGAAGGGCGACGTCCAAGAATTTTGGTTGCCAAAATGGGCCAGGACGGTCACGATCGGGGAGCCAAAGTAATTTCTACCTCCTTTGCCGATATCGGTTTTGATGTGGATGTAGGTCCTTTATTTCAAACGCCGGCAGAAGTGGCTAAAATGGCCATTGAAAACGATGTGCACATTGTGGGGATTTCGTCATTGGCAGCGGGACACAAAACCTTGGTTCCTGAACTGATAGAAGAACTGAAAAAGGCGGGCCGCGATGATATTTTGGTGATCGTGGGAGGAGTTATTCCTTCGCAAGACTATCCATTCTTATTTGACCATGGAGTAGCTGCTGTATTTGGTCCGGGTACTCGCATCCCTAAAGCAGCTATTCAAATTCTTAAACTTATGTTAGATTAGTGTATAAATTACACTATGAATTAATGGATGCAATTGGGCAAGGCATATTGGTGGGATTGGTACTAAGTATTGGCGCCGGTCCTGTGATGTTTGCCTTGATTCAAACTTCCTTGCGGGAAGGTTTTTGGCGAGCTATGTTATTTGAATTAGGAGTGGTACTAGCAGATGCTTCATGCATTACGGTGGTCTTTTTTACCTTTGGTCGCCTGCTAAACAATCCTTTGGTCAACAACTATATCTTACTAGCAGGAGGCGTAGTTTTGATGGTTTTGGGGATTAGCAATTTTAAAGGCAAAACCGCCCGCTTACAGGCAGCCCGTGAATTTTTGCGGGGCAAACAAACCCATGGAGGGATTCTCATGGTGAAAGGGTTTTTGTATAACCTACTCAATCCCTCAGTAATTTTATTTTGGCTGGGCGCTGTAACCTTAGCTGCTGCAAACTTTGAAGGAAATCGTTCTTTGATGATTCAGCATTTCAGTGCTATTCTCATTACCGTTTTGTTCTTTGATACGCTAAAAGCTTTATTTGCTCACGTAACCCGAAGATTTATTACTCCCAGATTCATGATGTATTCTACTCAAGTAATGGGGGGAATTTTTATTTTATTTGGCTTGGGGTTAATCATTAAAAGTATAATCACGCTGGTAAATTATTACAATTAAGGTTACTTAATAATCCGCAAAATTGTCATTAGAATTTTCTAATAATGTTAATTTAGAGGGGGCTGTCGTGTGTTTCTCCGCCTCTTGAGGGGCGGATTCACCCGCTGCCCCGTCTGCTGCGGATGGAAGTGGAAAGCCCGCAGGGGCGAAGCCCACAGGGCACGGGGT
>CALEWF010000106.1 GCA_937925455.1 uncultured Flavobacteriales bacterium
GAAGCCGAAGAAAAACGGTTGAAAGAGGAAGAAGAAGCCCGATTGAAGCGTGAAGCCGAAGAAAAACGGTTGAAAGAGGAAGAGGAAGCCCGATTAAAGCGTGAAGCCGAAGAAAAACGGTTGAAAGAGCAAGAAGAAGCCCGATTGAAGCGTGAAGCTGAAGAAAAACGGTTGAAAGAGGAAGAGGAAGCCCGATTGAAGCGTGAGCAGGAAGAAGCAGAACGCAGGTTGAAGGAAGAATTGGCCCGATTGAGAAAGTTAAATAACATCCAGGAATTTGCTACCGAGCAAGACCGCTTGAATGCTCTTTCCACCCAAGAAAAAGCCGCCTTACGAAACAGTGGCTATGTGGTGTTGAAGCCGTATGATACCATAGAACAGTTGGGTAGCCAGTACTATGGATTTGTTAATTTTGGTGTTGGTGGAGGAAATATTGAAATTACAAAGGAAGAATTCAATCGTTTGAAAGCCTTGTTTAAGTGAGCTTGTATTTCAGATAATTTTTCTTAAATCCAAAATTGTCATTAGGGCACTGATAGTAGGCTGCTTAAAGCGGCTGTCCGTTACAAGTCCTCGGGGCTCAGCCACACATTGCAACGGGGTAGCGGTGTCTTCGTGCCCTCAGCCCCGCTACCCCGTGCCCTGTGGGCTTCGCCCCTGCGGGCTTTCCACTTCCATCCGCAGCAGATTTGAAGATGAGATGAGTTGTGCGTCATTGCGACCCGCCTTTGGCGGGAAAGCAATCTGTATGATACGGCAGAGGAAAAACCTGTAAGGTTTAGCATCGTAGCATTGAGGCTGTAGCCCTCGCAATAACGGTAATACTATCGGTGCAGCGGGTGAATCCGTCTCTACGAAGCAGAGAAACACGCGGTCGACCCCTCAAATACGGTACGGTTAAAATGTTCCAATAACAATTTTGGGTTAAATAGTTGTTAATTCGCTGCATACTAATCTCTTGTATGGTGTTTTTGCTTTTTGGGCGGAAACTACTACTTTTGCCGTCCTTTGTACAACACATAAAATAAACCTAAAACGCACATAACTATGGAGAATTTGTATTACCTTCTTCCCTTTTTTGGTGTATTAGCACTTATCTACACCTTTGTTCAGTTTGTTTGGGTAAGTAAGCAACAGGCTGGAAATGAAAAGATGCAAACCATTGCCAATGCAATTGCCGATGGCGCAATGGCGTTCTTAAAAGCAGAATATCGTATTCTAGCAATCTTTGTTATAATTGCCGGTATATTGTTAGGCCTTATTTCTACGGTAGAAGGTATTAAAGCTGAGCATTCTCACTGGTTTATCGTTGTAGCATTTGTAATTGGGGCTGTATTTAGCGCATTGGCTGGTTTTATCGGGATGCGAATAGCTACCAAAGCAAATGTACGTACAGCCGAAGCTGCCCGCACTTCCTTGAGCAAAGCCTTGAAAGTATCTTTTACAGGCGGTAGTGTAATGGGAATGGGAGTTGCTGGATTGGCAGTGTTAGGACTTAGCATGTTGTTTGCTTTTTTGTATAATTGGTTTATGGGTGGTGAATGGACGGGTAATGAAGGAATGACAAAAGTATTGGAAGCCTTAGCCGGCTTTTCGCTGGGTGCTGAGTCTATTGCCTTATTTGCCCGTGTAGGAGGAGGTATTTACACCAAAGCTGCCGATGTAGGGGCTGACTTGGTAGGTAAAGTAGAAGCCGGTATTCCGGAAGATGACCCCCGTAATCCGGCTACCATTGCAGATAATGTGGGTGATAATGTAGGAGATGTGGCAGGTATGGGGGCTGATTTGTTTGGTTCATACGTTGCTACTGTTTTAGCAGCTATGGTGCTTGGGAATTATGTAATTAAGGATATGGGCGGAGCCATTGATGATTCCTTTGGTGGTATTGGACCAGTAATTCTTCCTATTGTAATAGCTGGTTTGGGTATCGTCTTCTCATTGATTGGATTTTTCTTTGTAAATGTGAAAGATAGTACAGATGCAAACGAAAATAAAGTGCAGGCGGCATTAAACAAAGGCAATTGGGGTGCAATAATCTTGGCACTCATTACTTCTTATTTTGTGATTGACTGGATGTTGCCTGAAACTCTGAAAATGTCATTTTTTGGAATTGAAGAAAAGGTTGAAATTTCATCCATTCGGGTATTTGGGGCTGTGGTTGTGGGAATGTTTGTTGGTGGTGCCATTTCATTTATTACTGAATATTATACCGGACTGGGTAAAAAACCAGTAATGAGTGTAGTAGAAAAATCAGGTACCGGTGCGGCTACCAATATTATTGCTGGCTTATCACTGGGAATGATGAGTACTGCCATGCCTGTAATTTTGTTTGCCGGAGCTATTTGGGGTTCTTACGCTTTGGCTGGATTTTATGGAGTATCGATTGCTGCTGCTTCAATGATGGCTACTACTGCTATGCAGTTGGCCATTGATGCATTCGGTCCGATTGCGGATAATGCCGGTGGTGTGGCTGAAATGAGTGAATTGCCAAAAGAAGTTCGTACGAAAACAGATATTCTTGATTCTGTTGGGAATACTACTGCTGCAATTGGTAAAGGATTTGCCATTGCTTCGGCTGCGCTTACTGCTTTGGCCTTGTTTGCAGCCTATGTTACGTTTACCGGAATTGATGGAATTAACATATTCAAAGCAGATGTATTAGCTGCTTTATTTGTAGGAGGTATGATTCCCGTGGTATTCTCTGCCTTGGCCATGAGCTCTGTGGGAAAAGCAGCAATGGACATGGTAAATGAAGTACGTCGTCAATTCCGTGAAATTCCTGGAATTATGGAAGGAACCGGCAAGCCTGAATACGGAAAATGCGTTGAAATTTCTACACAAGCCGCAATTCGTGAAATGATGTTGCCAGGTGCCATTACCATCATTACCCCCATACTGATTGGCTTCATTATGGGACCAGAACCTTTGGGTGCTTATATGGCCGGTGTATGTGTGAGTGGGGTATTGTGGGCATTATTTCAAAATAATGCCGGTGGTGCATGGGATAATGCCAAGAAATCTTTTGAAAAAGGGGTAACTATTCAAGGTCAGGTTTATTACAAAGGAAGTGAACCTCATAAAGCGGCAGTTACCGGAGACACGGTGGGTGATCCGTTTAAAGACACTTCTGGACCCTCTATGAATATTCTTATTAAGCTTACCTGCTTGGTTGGGCTTGTTATTGCACCAATTCTGAGCAACTTGGCAGGAAAGCATGATGTACAAAAACAAGCTCAGTTTGATCAGACCAAACAAATGCTAACTGAAGCAACAGCCGATTTGCAAGATTTAACAGGCAGTTGGTACATTGATACCAGTCATGCATTTGTTGATTTCCGTGTACGCCACTTCCTTTCTGATGCGAAGGGAACTTTCAGTGAAATTTCCGGTACGTATGAATCAACCGGTGACTTGAATACTGCTAAGATTTATGTTAAAATCCCAGTAGCAACCATTAATACAGGAAATAAAGGAAGAGATGAGCATTTAAATTCGGCTGACTTTTTTGATGCAGTAAATTTTCCCTACATTGAATACAAGGCTGATAAAATTGAAAAGGCAACCACTGGTTATGTGGCTAAAGGTAAATTAACTATGCGGGGTGTTACAAAAGACTTGGATCTTCCTTTTACTTATTTTGGTAAAACTACCATGAAGCGAGGAACTGATTTGGCGGCATTTGAAGGTGAGGTATCCGTAAATCGTTTTGATTATGGAGTGTCTGGAGCAAATGCATCCGTAGGTGAGAATGTAACTATCAAATTTTCGGTAGAATTGAATAGACCAACTGAACAGACGGCTGAAAAATAATCCCATCATCGAAGCCCCATTTTATATCCGGGGCTTTTTTGTTGGGAGTATTTTGGTAAGTTTTTTGCACGGTAAGCATTTTATTTTATTTATACATATTTTGCATATTTGACCAAGATGTTCATTAATTCCATAGCAAGGTATGTCCCGGCAAAAGTGTTGGGAAATGAACATTTTGCCCGAACGTGCGGTATCACAAACGAGTGGATTGTGGAGCGTACCGGTATATTGGAACGTCGCATGTGTCCCGAAGGAGAGAATACCAATACCATGGGCGTTGAAGCCGTAAATGCACTCATTGAAAGGCTTGGTTATAAACCTAATTTTGACTTAATTATTGGTGCTACCTACACTCCCTATGATACAGTGGTTACCTTGGGGCATTACGTTCAGCACCATTTGGCAATTCCTGATATTCCAACCCTTAGTGTTTCTACAGCTTGTTCTTCCATTCTTAACGCTTTTGAAATTGTAGAAGGTTATTTTGCTAACGGAAAGGCTACCCGTGCATTAATTGTAGGTAGTGAACATAATACAGCGTATTTTGACGATACCGACAAAGTATCTGGCCCACTTTGGGGCGATGGGGCAGTGGCTTTTTCTATTTCTAAAAAACGCCTGCATGATACAGATATGGAAGTAAAATATATTCACACCGGTGGTGCTGCAACAGTCGGAAAAGCTACCGAAGCAGTGTACTTACGCCCTTGGGAAGGAATCTTCCCTATGCCTATTGGCCGTGATGTATTTATTCATGCTTGTGAATATATGTATAAGGAAAGTAAAAAAATCTTAGATAAATTTCATTTATCCATTGACGATATAGATTATTTTATCCCTCATCAGGCTAATTTACGTATATCGAGGCACGTAGCTAAAGAATTGCAACTACCGGATGAAAAATTAGTACTAAATACACATAAGTACGGAAATACAGGTTGTTGCGGATTTGGAATTGGTTTTGCAGAAACTTTGCCTTTTATTCAAAAAGGCCAAAAAATTTTGGTAGCTGTATTTGGTGGCGGGTATTCTTTTGGTGCTATGTTTGTTCAGGCATAGCACTTTATACAACCTTAGTTCTGATAAAAAACATTAAATGTACCCTCTGTAACCACTACAGAATCTCCATTCGCTTTAAAGGCTGTTAGAGAAAAAGTACCTTTCACTTTCTTATCTGCAGCATTATATTCAGTAACTTCAATAATGCCTGGTTTTGCTAATCGTGCATAATAACCGCTGCTTAGCGAGCTGCCATATAAGAATGCATTATTTAAACTATCTAAGGCATATGCTCCCAAACTGTCATAATGCTGGATGCTGATGGCTATGGGATACAGGGTATTGCTGGTAGCATTAATTAACAACCCATTAGCTCCTACAATAGCCAGTACAGTGCCTTTACTAAGCCATTCCTGGCCATTGATACGGCAGGTTACGGCATATTGTTCTGTTTTATCACAACTACTCAAGAATACAATTAAAGATAATGCGAATAAAATTAAAATGTGCTTCAAATTCATCGTATGAATAATTTTAATAAGATATAAAACGATAGACTTTTTAGCCCCCGTATTTTTTTGCATCAATTTTTTTAACTGAACGCAGAAATACCGGTAATATCCATTCCTGTAATAAGCAGGTGAATATCATGCGTTCCTTCGTAGGTTACTACCGATTCTAAATTCATACTGTGACGCATGATTGAATATTCTCCGGTAATGCCCATCCCTCCTAATATTTGACGTGCTTCACGAGCAATGTTAAGTGCCATGGCTACATTGTTTCTTTTGGCCATAGAGATTTGCGCCGGCGTTGCACGGTTTTCATTTTTTAGAACTCCCAGCCTCCACGCTAGTAACTGAGCCTTGGTAATTTCGGTAATCATTTCAGCCAACTTTTTTTGTTGAAGCTGGAAGGAAGCAATTGGCTTCCCGAATTGAATACGTTCTTTAGCATAACGTAATGCAGTGTCATAACAATCTAAGGCTGCACCAATCGCGCCCCACGCAATACCATATCGTGCAGAGTTGAGGCAACTTAACGGACCTTTCAATCCTCGTATTTCCGGGAATACATTTTCTTTTGGAACTTTTACATTATCAAATACCAGCTCACCGGTAGCCGATGCACGCAACGACCATTTACCATGGGTTTCAGGGGTAGTAAATCCTTCCATGCCACGCTCTACTACCATTCCACGAATCGTTCCTGTTTCATCCTTCGCCCAAACCACGGCTATGTTACAAATTGGGGCATTGGAAATCCACATTTTTGACCCATTCAACACATAATGGTCCCCCATGTCTTTAATGTGAGTAATCATACTTCCAGGGTCGGAGCCATGATTCGGTTCAGTAAGCCCAAAACTTCCAATCCATTCACCCGTGGCCAGCTTGGGCAGGTATTTTCTTCGCTGTTCTTCTGTACCATAAGTGTAAATGGGATACATTACCAGGCTCGATTGAACAGAGGCTGTAGAGCGAATTCCCGAGTCTCCTCGCTCCAATTCTTGCATGATTATCCCATACGAAATTTGATCTAATCCTTGTCCTCCATATTCCGTGGGAATGTACGGACCAAAAGCTCCAATTTCTGCTAAACCGGGTATCAATTGTTTAGGGAATTTTGCCTGCTGGGCATAATCTTCAATGATGGGGCTGAGTTCTTTTTTTACCCAGCTTCTTACCGTTTCACGAATAAGTTTGTGCTCTTCAGTGAGTAATTCATCCATTAGATAATAGTCGTGGTGTTGATACCGGTCTTGATACATGGCTCAGATATTTAATGTTTTTTGTAATCTAAATATAATAAAATTGGTTTTTACAAGAATTGTTTAGCCTGACACAAACTTATCAGTTTATCAGGATATTACAATATAAGCATAGCATCGCCGTAAGATAGGAAACGGTATTTTTCTTTAATAGCTTCCTTGTATGCTTCCTGCAGTAAATCTAGCCCGGCAAAAGCAGCCACCATCATAAACAGGGTAGATTCTGAACGGTGAAAATTGGTAATCATGCAGTTTGCTACACTAAAATCATACGGTGGAAAGATGAATTTATTGGTCCATCCTTTAAATGGTTTAAGGTGTCCATCAGTTGATACAGAGGTTTCAATAGCCCGCATCACCGATGTATCAACGGCACACACCTTTTTTTTAGTATCAATGGCTTTATTTACAATATTGGCTGTTTCTTGCGGAATGATTACTTCTTCCGAATCCATTTTATGCTTGGTAAGGTCTTCTACTTCTACCGGACGGAAAGCACCTAAGCCAATGTGCAAAGTAAGCTCGGCAAAGTTTACTCCTTTAATTTCCAACCGTTTCATCAATTCCCTGCTAAAATGCAAGCCCCCGGTTGGAGCAGCCACGGCTCCTTCTACCTTAGCAAATATGGTTTGGTATCGTTCACGGTCTTCAGGTTCTGCTTCCCGTTTGATGTATTTGGGCAGGGGGGTATGACCCAGGCTGTCCAGTAGTTTTTTAAATTCTTCGTGCGGACCGTCAAACAAAAAACGAAGGGTTCGGCCGCGAGAAGTGGTGTTATCAATCACTTCAGCTACCAATGCATCATTTTCTCCAAAATATAATTTATTTCCTATACGGATTTTTCGGGCCGGGTCAACCAGCACGTCCCATAATTTGCTTTCATGATCCAGTTCTCGCAGAAGGAACACCTCAATTTTGGCGCCGGTTTTTTCCTTGTTGCCATACATCCGTGCAGGAAATACCCGGGTATTGTTGATGATCATCACATCCCCATCATCAAAATATTTTACCAGGTCTTTAAAAATTTTATGTTCAATTTTCCCTGTTTTACGATGTAATACCATCAAACGGGCTTCATCACGGTTCGGTGCCGGATACTGCGCAATTAGCTCAGCAGGCTCTTTGTAGCGGAATTGAGATAATTTCATAACCTTACGGGGTTTTTATATTTTAGCCTGCAAAGGTAGTATTTTAAGACAATGAATAAGTAATCTAATAAATTTTGACAAAATCTTTTTGCCTATGATGCTGGATTGAAAGTTGAAATACGAAGTAATATTTCCCGGCTAATTATCTCATGTTTAATTGCCTAACGTCTCTCAACGGGAGTATGTAAATTATGGATGGAGGAAATAAGTCAAGAGATAACCTGCCTGCCGATATAACAACCTCACGTTTGTCAAGCCTGACTTAGGCATGGTAGGAAATCATCAGCGAATTATCTTCCATCTTCAAGCTGTATTAAACCCAATTTATGCAATAGAAAACCGCAT
>CALEWF010000107.1 GCA_937925455.1 uncultured Flavobacteriales bacterium
CAATAAAAATGGACCCAAATAGGATCGTATCATGAGTATGGTGAACTTTTTCAAGGTGCTTTACAATTTATATGGCTATTAATTTTCAAAATGTTTTTTGAATTTTTCAGGTACATCCAACATTTTACGTTGTTGGTAATCAAAACAAACCATATTGGTTTTGGCCAGTGCTATTACCTTTTGGTCGCTGCTCCGGGAGATAAAATAAAATAAATCAAAAGAGGTAACAGAAAAGTCGTAGGCTGTCATTTCAAACAAAAGTTCATCTCCGGCAAAAGCTTCATTTTTATATTGTATAGCCACATCTGCCATAATTAATCCGGCTCCTTCTACATTCATTTCTGTATATCCTAATTGTTGTAACAAGTCAACCCGAGCCTGGTGCATTAACGAAAGCAGAGAATCGTTACCTAAATGATTGCCATAGTTTAAATCAGTAATACGCACCCTTATGCGAGTACTGAAATGAAATTTTTTTGGAATATCAAGTTTTATGCGGGCCATAAGCCTAAGTTTTGCGTGAAATTACAAAAATCTCCGGCTTACCTTATTATACCCTACCGGATAAAGATTCAATTTCAACCTAATTCCGTATTATTGTAAACAAATGCACGACAAAACATGAGAAAGAAAATAGTAGCAGGCAATTGGAAAATGCATACAACTCCGGAAGAAGGGTTGGTATTGGCTCGGCAAATTATGGATACGGCACATGCTAATGAACACAGGGAAGTAATATTCTTTCCGCCGTTTGTTCATTTGCCAACCATTCAACAGGAGGTCTCTGTTTCCCCTTTGTTTAGTGTAGGGGCACAAAATTGTAGCGACCAGGAAAAAGGAGCCTTTACTGGTGAAGTTGCCGCATTTATGCTACGAGCAATTGATGTTTCATGGGTGATGATAGGACATTCTGAACGTAGGCAATATTATCAAGAAACTCATGCTATCTTAAAACGTAAAGTAGATCAGGCCATAGCTCACCAACTGCTTGTTATGTTTTGTTGTGGAGAAACCTTGCAGCAACGCCAAGAAGGTAATTTCAGGGAAGTGATTCGCAAGCAATTGCATGAATCGTTGTTTCATCTCGATGCTGAGCAAATCAACCAGGTAGCAATTGCTTATGAGCCGGTATGGGCTATTGGTACCGGACAAACGGCAACCCCTGACCAAGCCCAAGAGGTTCATGCATTTATTCGTGAACTATTGCAACAAAAGTATGGTGATTCAGTAGCGTCTGCTATTCGAATTTTATATGGGGGAAGTGTAAAAGCAGATAACGCACAGGAATTATTTAGAAAACCTGATATTGATGGTGGTTTGGTTGGTGGTGCATCACTCCATGCTTCTGATTTTGTTTCTATCATTCATGCAGCCGAATGAATTATGTAGCATATACGATAGTGCCTAAATTATATCAAGGTGTGTCAGCTGATGAAGCTTTAGATATATTATTGGCAGAATTACAGGATTTCCCATTTGAAAGTTTTGAGCAAACTGAAAATGGATTCATCGGATATATTCAACAAAGTTTTGATAGTGAGACGCTGCATCATCAGTTAGTCAATCATTCTATGATATCCCAGGTGTCTAAAGAAGTTATTCCGCATCAGAATTGGAATGAAGCTTGGGAGTCTGCCTTTCAGCCGGTTGAAATAGATAAAAAGGTTCGTGTAAGAGCCTTGTTTCATAGGCCTGATCCATCGTTTGCTCACGAACTGGTAATACAGCCTAAAATGTCGTTTGGCACAGGGCATCATGCCACTACCCGCTTGATATTGGAAGAACTTGTTGCACAACCACCTATCGGCATGCGGCTACTGGATATGGGGTGTGGAACTTCCATTCTTAGCATCTTGGCAGATAAACTGGGTGCTATAGCTGTTGATGCAGTGGATAATGATCCGCAATGTGTGGAAAATAGTATTGAAAATATAGCACTCAATCATTGTCATAACGTATCAGTACATCTTCTGCATGAATTTAATTCAGATAATCTCTATGATGTAATTATTGCCAATATTCAGCGAAATGTACTCCTTGAACAAATGCCTCTTTATGCCAGGCTTTCCCACCCCGGTACACGTTTGTGGTTAAGCGGAATCATGGAATATGATAAAAATGTGGTGATGGCATGTGCTAAAGAATGTAATTTTCGTTTAATAAAAGAAAAAATACTGGCGCCATGGGTATTACTTATAGCAGAAAAAATAGATTGATCTGGGTTATTTTCTTTTTCTTCTTATGCTGGGGTAGCGATAATCTGATGGCACAAGATTTTCCTTCAGAGCCTTCACAGTTTTTCGATGCATTTGAAAAGTTTATGTTGGAAGGACAAAACAGCAAGGAGATGAAGGATTTTATGAAAGAGTTTGAAGCTATTTGGAAGGAAGGTCCGTTTGATGTGTACAAAAAGCAAGTCATTGATTTTTGTAATGAAATGAAGCGAAAAAAATACCTAGCAGGTACACATTTTAAACCCTACATTCAGGCAGTTATAGATTTTTATCATTGCCAAAAACCCAAAGCTCAATTTGATATGTGGGAAAAAGGGTTGCTATGGATAAATAAAAAGAAAAGCGGAACTTACCTGGTAAATTATCTGGAATTTTCTTCTGATTTATTTAAGTATAATGCGTTGTATAAATCTGCTGGTCATACCTGGTTCAGCGAAAGTAATGCATGGAATTTCGGATTTGAAGATGATAAAGTAATAATAAGGTATAACTCCATCAATATAAAGTGTATTGGGAAAGATGATTCTACGCTAATTGAAAATACAAGCGGAGTGTATTATCCTCAAGAAGAAATTTTTTACGGCAAAGGTGGAAGAGTGTATTGGACGCGCCTTCGTATTCCTAAAAATGAAGTGTATGCCGATTTGAATAACTATCAATTTTCAGTAAAGCGATCTACGTTTACGGCCGATTCTGTGTTGTTTGTAAATACCAAGTATACCAGTACACCACTTATGGGAAGGTTAGAAGAAAAGCTGACCAATCGGGTAGAAGGAGTGGATTCGAGATATCCCAAATTCGATTCTTATTTAAAAAAATTTCCTATTCAAAATATTGTACCGGATGTGGATTATGATGGAGGTTTTTCCTTTTATGGAAATAAGTTTATAGCAAAAGGAGATAGTTTAAATCTAGCTCAATTGACCTTTAAAAGAGAAGGAAGTGTTTTTTTGAAAGTATTATCAAAAAACTTTACCATAGATGAGGATAAAATTTCAACTATTCGAGCATCAATAGTTATGTATGTAGGCGAAGGCGATAGCATTTATCATCCGGGATTAGAGTTTAAGTATCTTAAAGAAAAACGAGAAGTTAACTTATTTAGAATAGGGGAAGGAATGATACAATCTCCTTTTTATGATACTTTTCACAAGCTACAATGGTTTGTAGATGCTATTTACTGGAAACTTGATGAACCTTTTATTCGCATTTCTACTACGTTGGCTAGTGCACAGGGAGTTGGGAAATTTAGGTCTTTTAACTTTTTTAACGAAGTTGAATACCTTCGATTGCAGGGGGTTGATGAGCAACATCCCCTGGTAAAATTGAATTTGTTTTTAAGAGATAGGAATAACAATCAAAAAACATTTAAAGCTGTTGATTACGCTAAATACATCAAAGCAGATTTAACTACGGCACGTCAATTGCTTATGCGTTTTGCCATTGAAGGTTTAATTGCATATAACATTGACACCGAAACCGGAGTGATTAACGACAGATTTTATCACATAATCAATTCCAATGCCCGTAGAACCGATTATGATATACTTGAATTTGAATCGAAAGTAGGTAAAAATGAAGAGATAGGTAAATTAAGTTTAATGGATTTTCGCTTAGATCTAAAAGGAGTGAACCGTGTAGCTATCAGTGATTCTCAAATGGTTGAAATTTTACCCTATCAACGCGAAGTAACCATTTTCAAGGATTTGGATTTTAAGTTCAATGGGGTAATTGCAGCCGGAAAAGCTGCCATTCACGGAAGCAATTTTAATTTTTATTATAAGGATTTTAAATTCAAATTAAAGGATGTGCAAAAAGTAGAATTTGTAGTAAATGCTTTTAAAAAGAATGAATATGGTGTGTATGATACGGTAAATGTAAAAAGTATTATTCAAGATTTAAGCGGAGAATTATTGGTAGATCATCCCGGAAATAAATCCGGTTTAAAATCGAAAGATTTTCCTCAATATCCTTCTTTAATTAGTAATAAAACATCTTATGTATTCTATGAATACCCTTCGGTTGAAAAAGGAGTTTACAAAAAAGATCGTTTTTATTTTGCGTTAGATCCATTCAGAACAGATACATTGGATAGGTTTCATACTACCTCGCTGCGTTATAAAGGCACCTTTGTATCAGATGGAATTTTCCCGGATTTGAGAGAAGAGTTAAAAGTTATGGAAGATTATTCATTGGGTTTCTTTAAAAAGATTGATAAAGAAGGATTGGATATTTATGGAGGTAAAGGTAAGTATTATGATACGCTTACCTTATCTAACAAAGGGTTACGCGGAGCCGGGAAATTAGACTATCTAACATCTCAAGCATGGTCAAGAGATTTTAAGTTTTATCCGGATTCTACCAATGCCTTGGCCTATAAATTTGGAATTAAGAAAACCAAAGGGGGACTAGAAACTCCCGATGTAAAGGCAAAAGATGTGTACATACATTGGCTACCTAAAAAAGAAAAATTTGAAGTGAAAGAAACCGGGAATTCTTTTGAAATGTATGAAGGGCAAAGCGTAATGAAAGGTAAACTGACACTAACACCTACAGGATTGGAAGGAAGCGGCATTTTAAGCCAGAAGAATGCAGATTTCGATTCTAAAATATTCAAATTTAAAACAGATGATTTCAAAGCTGATACCATGAAATTTATTCTGAAAAATACCGAACAATTGGATGCTTCTGATACGATGCAGGTTGCCATAAAAACGGATAATGTAAGAGGAAATGTTACATACATAGAAAGAAAAGCATCGTTGAAAACAAATGACAAAAAATCATTTGTTGAGTTTCCCATCAATAAATTTAAGGCTTACATCGAAGAGATTGAGTGGTACATGGATCAAGGTAAAGTGGATATGAATAGTAATATGGTAGATGAATTAGGATTAAAAGGTGCTTTGTTTGTTTCTACCGATCCAAGGCTTGATTCACTTTCATTTGTGGCACCTAATGCCAAGTTTATGACTGCCGGAAAAACCATTTACTGTGAAAATGTAAAATATTTGGATGTTGCTGATAGTAGAATTTTTCCGCCAAACAATAAAGTAAATATTCAACGCGGAGGGAAGATCGAACCGTTTAAAGGAGCTGAAATTTGGGTTGGAAAAACAGATAAAATTCATGTGCTAAAAAATGCTGATGTAACCGTTTATACAAGCAAAAAATATTCCGGTTCTGCTGATTATACCTATGTGGATGAAATTGGAACAGCTCAAGTTATAAGATTTACTAAAGTTGATGTAGATGATAAGAATATAACCATAGGTGAAGGAAAAGTAGAACAAATAGCCGATTTCCAATTGAGCCCACATTTTGGATTCAAGGGGTATGTGAATTTATACGGAACCAACCGCTTTCTTACTTTTAGGGGTTATACTAGGATTAACCATCCTTGCAAAAACATGAAAAATCAGTGGGTTAAGTTCGAAAATGAAATTGATCCCAATAATATTATGATTCCAATAGCCAAAGAACCTGAAAATGATGAAAAAAATAAGATTTATAACGGGTTCTTATTTGCATCCGATTCAACCGGAATTTATCCGGCCGTACTTGCATCCAAAATTCGCTATAGTGATTATGATGTTTTAAATGTGTATGGATATTTACAATTTGATAAACGTAGTCAGGAATTTAGAATTTCAAGAAAAGAAAAGTTACAAGATCGAGAATTACCAGGTAGTTATTTAGCATTTAATACAAGCAATTGTAGTTCTTATGGCGAAGGTCAAATGGAGCTTGGTTCTAAATTAGGACAGGTCTCATTAAAATGTGCGGGAACCATTTTACATGAACCAGCTGACGATAATATTTCCATGGATATATTGCTTACCGTTAATTTTAAAATGGATGCCGGTATGTTTAAGTTTATGGATGAAAAAATTAAATCAGTCGGAACATACGGTGCCAATCTCAATGATGATAAGGTTCGTAAAGCAATCGTTGAGTTGCTCGACAGTGCACGTGCTGAAAAAATATACGCCAACCTAAATAGCGAAGGAAAGTTTAGGAAATTACCTAAAGAATTAGATAAAACATTGGTGCTAACCGATGTAAATTTAAAATGGGATAAAAATCAACGTTCATTGCTTTATAGCGGACCGGTGGGTGTACTAATTTTTAATGGAAATCAGGTAAATAAATCAGCCAATGCTAAAATTGAACTAAACAGAAAAAGTAGTGGAGATATTATAACTATATATCTAGAATTTGATGATTCACATTGGTACTATTTCCATTATCGAAATAACGTTATGCAAATTTATTCCGGAATCAAAGAGTTTAATGATTTACTTGCAGGTCTTGAAAGTAATAAACGCCAATTTCAGCAGGAAGGCCTACCATTGTATCAAATTACACCAGGAACACAGCGAAGGGTTGACAAGTTTAAAGAGATGTTTGAAAACTAGGAGTAATTATGTTGGTTACTAATTATTATATTTATTTATATGTCTTGTTGGCTTATTTTATCGGAGCTATATCAACTTCTATTTGGATAGGAAAGATTTTTTTCAAAAAAGACGTTCGAACTATAGGTAGTGGAAATGCCGGAGCTACTAATTCGTTTCGGGCTTTTGGAAAGACAGCAGGTATCATTGTCTTATTGATTGATATCGGTAAAGGGGTGTTAGCAGTATTATTACCAACAATTTTCAGTCGAATTTTTTCAATTGATTTGATTCCCCGCATTGCCTTTTCAGACCATTACCAACTTTTATTGGGACTGGGGGCAGCATTGGGGCACATATTCCCAATATATGAAAAATTTAAAGGTGGTAAAGGGGTAGCTACACTATTCGGTGTAATTTTAGGAATAAACCCCCTGATTGCCGTAATTTGCTTTGCAACATTCATTTTAGTATTTGTTCTAACCAAAAAAGTTTCTGTGGGGTCATTGACCGCCAGTCTTGCTTTTACATTGGCTTTTATCATTTTACATAACCCATGGCAATTTTTTGACAACCTGCTGGCACTTTTGTATCCAATCCTGGTATTTTATACCCATCGGGCTAATATCAAGCGGTTGATAAAAGGAGAAGAGCCTGATTTTACTTTTAATAAAAAGTAGATCAATAGATAGCTTGTAAAAAAAATGTTAAATTTTAGGAGCTATTTGCATGTAAAGTTTTGTCAGATTGAAAAATAATACGTTACTTTGCCCCACTTTAACAAAAAATTAACTAATTAAAAAAAACTAGACAATTATGAAAAAAGTTCTGTTTGGTGTATTGGCAATCGCTTTCTTAGCTTCTTGCGGTGCTAAAGGTAATGGCCCTGAAAAAGTGGCTACTGAGTATTTGAATGCTCTTAAAAACAAAGAGTGGGACAAAGCTAAAGCTTTAGGAAACGAAGATACCAAAGCTAAAATTGACGGTATCAAAGGTTTTGGCGGCGATGCCGGTATCACTGAAGTAAAAGATGTAAAATGTGAAGTAAAAGAAAACGAAGCTGAATGTTCATTCTGCTGTATGAAAGAAGGCGGAAGCAGCAAATTGAAATTGGTGAAAGAAGGTGATAAGTGGATTGTAAATGACAAAAAAGAATTGGGTGGAGCTGACTTTGGTGCTGAATTAGATTCTGATACTGATGAGGTTGAAGAAACATTGTCAACTGAAATGGACAATGCCACTTCCGAAGAGAAATAATTTCTCTTTTATTGCAAATTTTATGATGAAAAGGGTTAAGATATTCACTGGAATCTTAACCCTTTCCTTATTTGTATCGGTATATGGGATGTATGAACTAATTACCGACCGTAAAATTCCCTTAGAGATTAAAGCAAATCCCAATTATCGGCTAACAAAAGAAGAAAAGTTAATGTTGGAAGAAGGGGATATCATCCTTCGTAGAGGCGAAGGTTTTGTAAGTAGTGTAATCAATAATTTAAATGAAGCCGATTATCAAATTTCTCATTGTGCTATATTAGTAAAAAAAGATTCTGTTACCTGGAATGTCATTCATACAGTTTCTAGCGAACTGAGTAATGTGGACGGTGTGCAAACCGAACGTTTGGACCGGTTTACCGGAGAAAGTGTTGAAAATACCATAGTAGTGTTACGCTACAAAGCAGACAAGGAAAAAAGAAATGCCATTGCAGACAGGGCGCGTTATTACCTCAATCGCCAGATTAGATTTGATAATAGTTTTGACTTAGCTGATACCACCAAGTTTTATTGTACCGAATTAGTATATCGTGTGTTTTTAGATGTGTTTGGATACGATGTGTTTGAGGAAAGGCATCAAACCAATCATCCCAATTACCTCACTTTCGATGTATTTTTGGATAAAAAAAAATTTGATGTTATCATCAATCATCAGGGTGAAAATATAACTAAATACCTAAAAAATTAACCCCAAAATTGACATAAGCTTAATAATATTTGTAATAGGCTGCTGAAAGCGGCTGTACGTTGCAAGTCCTCGGGGCTCAGCCACACAGGGCATCGGGGTAGCGGTGTCTTCGTGCCCTCAGCCCCGCTACCCCGTGCCCTATGGGCTTCGCCCCTGCGGGCTTTCCACTTCCATCCGCAGCAGATGGAACCTCGGGTGCATTCGCCCCTAAGAGGCGGACAAACACGCAACCGCTCCCTCCCCCTGTTAATCAGTGATATATTTTAATGACAATTTTTAGATTAGCCTTTTTTTCGATTTTATCCCTTATTTTTAGCCCATGATGCGGCTTTATGGTATTGGTTTATTTATATTCTTTTGGATGAATTTAGGTGTTTTAATTCCTGCCTTGGCTCAATCGTTGGCAGAGGGTGAAAAATATTATCAGGAAGGATTACGTTACTGGCAAGAAAAAAACGAATCTGCTGCATTGGAATATTTTACAAAAGCCATAATGGTCAATCCTTCGCTGGATAAAGCCTACTATAACAGAGGATTGTTGTTATTTCGGATGAAGGAAATGGAGCTGGCTTTAGCTGATTTTGATAAATTATTACAGCTTCGGCCCTTTTTTCCTAAAGCGCATTACTATAGAGGCGTTATCAAATTTCAAAATGGAGACTTACACGAAGCATATGAGGATTTTGAAATTGAATGCAGAAATCATCCGGAATATTTTGAACCATTTTATATGGCTGGCTTAATTTTAGGTGTGTTAGAAGAATATAAGCCAGCTTCCAGGCTAATAAAGCAGTCATTACAAATCAATCCGGACTATGCTTCTGCCTGGCATGATTTAGGAGTTTGTTTTTGGAAATTACATCAAACAGACAGTGCCGTTTTTTTTATAAAAAAAGCCATACAAATTCATCCCAATAATCCGCAACATGCATATACATTGGCCCGTATCTACGAATCGGCCAATGAAACCGACAAAGCCCTGAAACAATATGAGCGCACCATTTTTTTATATGGAAACAATCCGGCAATAAAGAATAGTTATGGTGCTTTTTTATTTTCAATCGGAAATTATATGCAAGCACTAGAATATTTTACCAAAGCCCTTCATGATTCTGCGTCTTATTATCCTGCATTAGTAAACCGAGGCGCAACTCTTATTGAATTAGGACGCTTTGAAGAAGCCTTAGTAGATATTGAAGAAGCACTTGCAATGAATGAACAAGATGGAATCGTTTATTTAAATCGCGGAATTGCTCTCGAAAATTTATTTATGTGGGAAGAGGCATGTCGTTCTTGGCAGCAGGCATTGCAGTTAGGAGTAGCAAAAGCCGGTGAATACTTAAGAAAACAATGCAAAAAATAATCTTTATACTTAATATTCTATCCGTCCATCTGTGGATGATAGGTATTCTGTTTGCACAGGAGAATATTGAATTTACCAAAGAAGCATTTCCAAATCAACGAAAAGAGTTGGTTTATTTTAAAAAGAAACTCAAGGCAGGGTACAGATTATTCGAAAAAAAAGAAGCTTCCGGTGACATGAATTTCGAGCCTGTAATTCAACTATTGCTTCCAGTTCATGCATTTAATCCATATAATGAAAAACTTAATTTTATTATAGGAAGGTGTTATTTTCTAATGAACCGAAAGGAAAAAGCACTTTCGTTTTTTGCCAATGCATGGTATATTCAAACTAAACATGATCCAAGATTGCCTTTGTGGTTAGGAATATGCGAATATCATGAAATGTTGTGGGAGAATGCTTACGACCATATTCAGGCTTTTATTGAGCAAGGCGCTTATAATCAAACTTTGGATTCGCTGGCGCAGTTTTATCTTGAAAAAAGCCGTTTAGGTAAACTCATGGCATCTAATCCGGTAAACACACGAATCGAGCGGTTATCTGCTAACGTAAATATAGAAGGAGACAAATCGTTTCCTTTTTTATCGCCAGATGAATCCATATTGATTTTTAATCGAAAGCAAATAGATTCCACCGGGAAGTTAATAACGAAAATATATGTATCTGAGGCATCTGATTCAGGCTGGGGTGAAGCCAAAGTGTTGCCGTTAGATAATTATACCGGTTTTAGTTTCGAAGCATTAGGTATTTCAAACGATGGACAACGGGTGTTATTACGTGCTAAAGCCAGAGAAAATACCTGGGATTTGTATGAAAGTGTATGGATTGCTGACAAATGGTCTAATCCGGTATTGCTACCTTCTTCCATCAATACCATGTTTGATGAATATTATGCATGCTATGGTCCTGGTGATTCATCGTTATTTATTGCTTCCAATCGTCCCGGTGGGATGGGTGGACTAGATATTTGGATATGCAAAAAAGATGCAACGGGTTGGTGGCAAAAACCTGAAAATGCAGGTCCCGTCATTAATACTTCATTAAATGAATATACTATTCATTTTACCCGCGATTACCAAACTGTATATTTTACTTCCGAAGGACATTCGTCATTAGGCGGCGCTGATATTTACAGATGCCGTTGGGAGAATTTTACATTTAGTAAGCCTGTCAGCATTGGTTTCCCTATCAATACATCCCGCGATGAAAACAACCTCTACATTTTACCGAGTGGACTGAAAGCATTATTTGCAGGAAAACGAGCTACTGCAGATGTACAAGATGATATTTACATTATACTTTTACCTCCTAAACGAAAGATGCCCGGAATCATTCGTGAAGAAACAATGTTTAGCGGATATAAAAAAACAGAACGAATATTGCTTGTAAATCCGGATGAATGATGAAGCCTACGTTGATTTATACAGCAGATGGCAGCCATAGTATTTATTTACCCCATTTGAATGAACATTATCATTCCGTACACGGTGCCATTCAAGAGTCTATGCATGTATTTATTTATGCCGGACTGCATGCTGTTGCAAACAATCCGATTAATTTATTAGAAGTAGGTTTGGGTACTGGGTTGAATGTATTTTTGACCATGATTGAAAATAAAAATCAACCCCGATCAATCAGCTATACTTCGTTAGAAAAATATCCTCTAACAGCAGAAATATATCAATCTTTAAATTATGCCAAATTATTGAATGAAGATGAAAAAGATTTTTTAAAAATTCATCAATGTGCATGGGAAGTTCCAGTAGCCATTCATGAACATTTTTATTTAATTAAGCATCATGTTTCATTACAACAATGGCACACAAAACAACAATTTCATCTGATATATTTTGATGCGTTTGCACCTGAAAAACAACCAGACATGTGGACAGAGGAAATATTCAAAAAAATATATGAACTTCTCGAACCGGGAGGAATTATGGTAACTTATTGTGCCAAAGGCGTAGTAAAACGCACCTTAAAATCCTGTGGATTGCAGGTTCAATCCTTACCTGGACCGCCCGGTAAACGTGAAATGATCCGAGCTATTAAACCAAAACAAACTATTTTATAACTTTGCGAAAAATTAAAAAATTATGAAAAAAATTTATGTTGCTGTAATTACTTTAGGTGTTTTAGTTTCAGCATGTGGAAAAAAAGCTGAAAAGATTGAAAACCCTACTTCTAATTTAGAATATTATGGGGATACCATCCAGGAAGATGGAGCAATATCTACTGCTGCTTTGATGGAATTGATGAAAGATAAAGATTCTGCTGAAGTTAAAATTATTACTACCATTCGCGAAGTATGTCAGAAAAAAGGATGTTGGATGGATGTAGAATTAACAGCCAACGATTTAATGACTGTTCGCTTTAAAGATTATGGATTTTTTGTTCCTAAAGATGCGGCTGGAAAAACGGTTATTTTGGATGGAATAGTGCGTAAAGAAATAGAAACCGTTGAATGGCTTCGCCACAAAGCAGAAGATGCCGGAAAATCAAAAGAAGAAATTGAATCCATTACTCAGCCTGATACTTCATTTACCTTTGAAGCTCGTGGAGTTATCATTAAGTCAAGTAATCCTTAATTAGTTTAATGAAAGGAAAATTTATGATCCGGGTGTATGCTCTTGTCATACACTCGGATTTTATTTTAGTTTGTGATGAGAATTACGATGGGGTGTTAATGACTAAATTCCCTGGCGGTGGTGTGGAGTATGGCGAAGGAATTAAAGACGCACTATATCGTGAAATTAACGAAGAATTACAAGCTAAAATTACAGAAGCCTCTCATTTTTATACTACCGATTTTTTTCAAGCATCTGCATTTCATCCCAATACTCAACTTATCAGTGTATATTATCTTGTAACCCTTAAAAATATTTCAGCTTTGCCTGCTGAAGTTTCAATGTTGCCTAACTATCCGGAAAATAAACACCAGTCGAACTTTCGTTGGGTACCTTTACATCAATTATTACCTGATGGATTTACATTTCCCATTGATAAACATGTGGTTCATCTATTAAAAATTCGTTTTAACCAGTAATTATCCCAAAATTGTCATTAAAATATTTTAATCGTATTGATTTAGAAGGGGGGGCTGCCGCGTGTTTCTCTGCCTTGTAGGGGCGGATACACCCGCCGCTCCGATAATCTTACCGTCATTGCGAGGAGGTTTAGACCCGCCTCTGGCGAGGAAAAACCGACGAAGCAATCTCATTCTACAAAAACACATGCCTTTTCGTTCGGCTTGCAATGACGCACAAATCCACTCATCTTCAAATCTGCTGCGGATGGAAGTGGAAAGCCCGGAGGGGCGAAGCCCACAGGGCACGGGGTAGCGGGGCTGAGGGCACGAAGACCCCGCTACCCCGATGCCCTATGTGGCTGAGCCCCGAGGACTTGTAACGGACAGCCGCTTTAAGCAGCCTAATATCAATATTCTATTGAAAATTTAGCTTAATCTTTTTCAGCTACTGAACAAGCCTAAATCGTATTTTTGTCCGTTTAAAGGATTATATTGTGAATTATCTGAGTGTAGAGCAAGTATCTAAGTCGTATGGAGTAAAAGTACTGTTTACTGGCATTTCGTTTGGCATACAACAAGGCCAAAAAATTGCCTTAGTAGCACGCAATGGTACAGGAAAGACCTCTTTGTTAAAAATTATGGCAGGAAAAGACCAGCCCGATGAAGGAAAGGTGGTGGTTCGAAATTCCATTCGTATAGGTTATTTGGAGCAAGCACCTTTTTTTAATGCAAAAGATACAGTACTCCAGGCTTTGTTTGCACAGGATAATGAAGTGATGGCTGCCATTCGTAGCTATGAACAAGCTTTACAACAATACGAAGCCAACAAATCGGATGAAAATTATGCTGTATTAACACAGTGTATGCAGCAAATGGATCGTTGGCAGGCTTGGGATTTGGAAGCAAGAATCCGTCAGATATTGGCGAAGCTCAATATACATGAAGTAGATGCACATATTGAAACGCTTTCCGGTGGGCAACTAAAGCGTGTAGCATTGGCTGGGGTGTTAATCAGTCAGCCAGATTTACTCATACTGGATGAACCAACCAACCATTTAGATATTGAAATGATAGAATGGTTGGAAGATTATCTCACTGCCCCCGGAATTACATTGTTTATGGTTACGCATGATCGTTATTTCTTAGATAATGTATGTACAGACATTTTTGAATTAGATGGGGGAAAGATGTATCAATATCATGGCAATTACGCCTACTTTTTGGAAAAAAAAGCTGACCGCGAATCAGCGTTTTTAAGCCAAGTGGATAAAGCTCGAAATATCTATTACCGTGAATTGGAATGGGTGCGGAAAATGCCAAAAGCCCGTGGCACCAAATCAAAAAGCAGGCTGGATGCATTTGAAGAAATTCGAGACAAAGCCTTCAGTTTACGAAAACAAAAAGAAATTGAAATCAACATGCGAATGAAACGCATGGGAAATAAAATTTTGGAAGTAATTAAGGTGAGCAAGCATTTTGGCAATAGAAAACTCTTTGAAAAATTTACCTATTCTTTTCGTAAGGGAGAGCGAATAGGCATTGTAGGGAATAATGGTACCGGGAAGTCAACTTTTCTCAAACTGATTACTTCACAAATTCCACCCGATGAAGGGAAAGTGGTGGTGGGTGACACGATTGAATTTGGCTACTATGGACAGCAAGGCATTCAGCTAAACGAGGATAAGCGAGTAATTGAGGTGATTCGCGAAATTGCTGAATTTATAGAAGTTGATAAAAGTGCCCGGTTTACCGCTTCACAAATGCTAACCCGGTTTGATTTTCCACCCGAAGTACAATATACACCGGTTGGCAAACTAAGTGGTGGAGAAAAGCGAAGGTTGTATTTATTAACGGTGTTGTTACGAAACCCTAATTTTCTCATTTTAGATGAACCGACCAACGACCTCGATATTTTAACCCTTCAAAAACTGGAAGAATATTTAGAAACGTATCAGGGTTGTATTATCATTGTTAGTCACGACCGATATTTTCTTGATAGATTGGTGGATCAGATTTTTGTGTTCAAAGGCAATGGCAAAGTTGAGATTTTTGGAGGAAGTTATACAGAATATCGCCTAAAGCAGGAGTTGCAAGAAAAAAATACCGAGAAGGAAGAGGAAAATTCGTATCCAAAAGAGGCGCAGGTGTTGGGAAAAGAAAAAAAGAAATTATCGTACAAAGAAAAACTTGAATTTGAGCAGATTGAACAGGAATTGCCCTTGCTGGAAAAAGAAAAATCAGTCATAGAAGCACAATTGATGAATCAGATAACAGACCATCAAAAATTAACAGAACTTACAACCCGTCTTTCGGAACTTACTATAATAATTGATCAAAAAACCAATCGTTGGCTCGAACTTTCTGAATGGGCAAGATAAGCTTACCTCCTTTTAATTGTTATTTCCTTTAATATTTCATTTATTTTTACATCGTGCAATTTGTATATCCATATTTTTTATGGGGGTTACTGGCATTGGCAGTGCCGGTTATCATTCATTTGTTCAATTTCAGAAAATTTAAAAAGGTACATTTCTCCAATGTGCAGTTTTTAAAAGCGGTACAACAAGAAACGCAGAGTAGAAATAAATTAAAACAATGGCTGATTCTTGCAGCACGGTTGTTGGTCATTACTTGCTTGGTCTTTGCATTTTCTCAGCCATACTTTCCCGGGAAAAATAAAACATTATCCCCCAACTCACAAAAATCTGTTACGGTTTTTGTGGATAATTCATTTAGTATGGATGCCCAGCAAAAACAGGGACGATTGATTGATTTAGCTCGTACGTATGCTGATGAAATTATCAGTGCCTATTCT
>CALEWF010000108.1 GCA_937925455.1 uncultured Flavobacteriales bacterium
ACTATAGCCCCCAAAAATTCATTAGCTTTTATCTGCTTGTCAGCGATTAATATTTTGTAAAGTTTTTTTCAGAGTTTATATTTTTTTATCCTGATATCTGGATTAAAAATACTAATGACAAATTCGGGATTAAATTTCAAAAGGAATTTTGAAGTTGTTTACTGAGTAACTGTAATTAAATGATAGTCTTTTTTACCTTTTTGTATCAGCAGGTATTTGTTTTTAAGTAATAGTGTTTTGTTTAAAACAAACGATTCGTTTATTTTTTGTTTGTTTATGCTAACGCCGTTGGCTTGAATCATTCTACGGGCTTCTCCTTTGGATGGAAACACCTGTGTGTGCTGCGCTAAAAAATCAATGATGGAAGAAGAAAGAAGGGTGTTTAAAGAAACTTGGTGCTGTGGAACGCCCTTGAATATATCTAAAATTTCAGCTTCCTCTAATTGTTGTAATTGCTCGGTTGTTCCTTTGCCAAATAGTATTTCACTGGCGGCAACGGCTTTGTTGTAGGCTTCTCGATGATGAACCATCACTGTAATTTCTTCGGCCAATTTTTTTTGTAGAATTCTCAGGTGAGGGGTTTTTCGGTGTTCTTCAATTAATGATTCTATTTCTTCTCGCTTTAAAAACGTGTATATTTTAATATAACGTTCAGCATCTTCGTCAGCTACGTTTAGCCAAAACTGGTAAAACTCATAGGGTGAGGTTAATTGTGCATCGAGCCAAATATTTCCTTTTTCGGTTTTACCAAACTTACTTCCATCGGCTTTGGTGATAAGTGGGGTAGTGAATGCAAAGGCTTCGTTGCCGCCCAATCGTCTGATGAGTTCGGTACCGGTAGTCATATTCCCCCATTGGTCAGCTCCACCCATTTGCAGTTTGCATCCTTTGTGTTTATTTAACCAATAAAAATCATATCCTTGTAATAATTGATAGCTGAATTCAGTAAATGATATACCTGTTTCGAGGCGTTTTTTTACCGAATCTTTTGACATCATGTAATTCACAGTGATGTGTTTCCCTACATCACGAATGAAACTCAAAAAACTCATGTCTTTAAACCAATCATAATTATTGGCCATTTCTGCCGGATTTTCTTGGGTGGTGAAATCCAAAAATTTTTCCAATTGTTTTTTTACACCGGCTACATTTTTTTGCAGGGTTTCTAAATCCAGCAGGTTTCTTTCTTCACTTTTTCCAGACGGGTCGCCCACCATTCCGGTTGCGCCGCCTACTAAGGCAATGGGTTTATGGCCAGCTCGCTGTAAGTGAACTAATAACAAAATGGGAACTAAGCTTCCAATATGCAATGACTCAGCCGTAGGGTCAAATCCGATGTATCCGGTTGTTACTTCTTTGTTAAGTTGCTCTTGTGTTCCCGGCATTATGTCTTGTATCATTCCACGCCAGGTAAGCTCTTCAATCAAATCGTATTTAGGTGAAGCCATAACTACATTTTGTGCAAAAGTAACGAAACAAATTTACTGCTCCCGATATTATATTAGTTTTGTAAGAAACTCTTCGCATTGATACTGGTTACCGGAGGCACTGGATTTTTAGGAGCACACCTGTTGGTACAGCTTACATCAGAAGGCTTGCCGGTGCGTGCCATTAAACGTTCAGAATCATCGTTAAACTTTGTAAAACAGATATTTCAGTTATATGCTACCGATGTTACAAAACAATGGAATTTGATAGAATGGAAAGAGGCAGATTTAATGGATATCTTCCAAATAGAAGAATCATTACAAGGCATTACCCAAGTTTATCATTGTGCTGGAAAGGTTTCTTTTTCACCATCAAATAGAAATAAATTATTAGCTACTAATGCACGAGGCACCGCCCATCTCGTTAATCTTTGCTTAAATATTCCCGGCATTCGTTTATGTCATGTAAGTAGTATTGCTGCTATTGGAAGAAGTCGCTTGGATGATGTGATTGCAGAAGACCGTTTTTGGAAGAATGATCCCAATAATTCATGGTATGCCATTAGCAAATATCAGGCGGAGCGTGAAGTTTGGCGTGGCATTGAAGAAGGATTGAATGCGGTGATTGTAAACCCGGCCGTAATTTTAGGAGTATGTAATTGGCAGGAAGGAACCGGCCGGATGTTTTCTCAAGTTTGGAATGGTTTAACGTTTTATACACACGGAGTAACAGGCTGGGTGGATGTAATGGATGTTGCAAAAGCCATGATTATTCTGATGAAAAGCCCGGTTGTTGCTGAACGATATATATTAAGCGAAGGGAATTATGCATATCGAGAAATCTTTAATCTAATTGCAGATAATTTGGGTAAAAAACGCCCCAACGTTTATGCTTCGCCTTATTTGACGCAACTGGCCTGGAGAATAGAAGCCTTACGTTCTTTTTTTACCGGAGAAGAACCGTTAATTACCAAAGAGTCTGTAAGAACAGCCAGCCTCTCTTGTTTCTATGATAATAGTAAGTTTATCAAGCAATTGGGTTTTACATATACACCCATTGCAAAAACTATTCAAAATGCGGCGCAGGTGTTTTTAAAGCAGATTCAATCCAGTAAACACAATTAGTTTTATGATTATACGACAATTCTAAACTGCCTTAAAATCTTTGAATTAAAAGTGGTATAGTAGATTTATCTATTAAACACTTGCATTTTTCAGAGGTATTCATAATCTTAGTAATTCAATTAGCCCATATGAAAGATTTTAACCCAAATTATGCATTAGAAATTTTGAGTAGGCATCCAGAAAAACAAAAACCTGCGTAGCCACTGTTACAAAAATAACCACAGAGAACACAAAGGAATACTGTATGTTTTTACTTACATTTTCTTTGTGTTCTCCGTGTATCTCTGTGTTCTTTGTGGTTAAAAAAATTGTTAACTATTCAGGTTTAATGCTTTTACCACAAAGAA
>CALEWF010000109.1 GCA_937925455.1 uncultured Flavobacteriales bacterium
TTCATGGCTCATCATGATAATATTAAACAAACTACTATCTATAGGTTGGAAAATAGGTATATTGGTTGCGTTAATCGGATTGCTGGGTGGCATGTTTGCCACTAATCCACGCACGGCCGAATTTTTTTCATTCAATGAAGACCCAACCTCCAGTAATTCTCTCAAAGTTCGTTCTGTAATTAGTCAATGTTCAATTTCGTTGATACCGGATGCTTTGCCCTTAGGATTTGGCCCTGCTGAAACTCAAAAAAAATTAAATACCTGCTATGGTGATGAACCGGTTTTTAAAAACCAACCCTTCAATACCCATAACCAATACCTTGATTTTCTTTTATCACTGGGTATTCCTGGCTTTATTTTTTTAATGCTTATTATTCTTGGTGGGTTAGTTGTTGCTTTGAAATACCATAACGTGCTTTTTCTTTCATTCCTTATACTTTCATCAGTGATTATGTTGGGTGAAAACATTTTAAACCGGCAAAGCGGCGTGGTTTTCTTTTGTATGTTTTATTCTATCTTTATTCATCAATACATACTTGAGGCTGATAAAAAACAAACTCCAGCTCAGCATTAGCATTTTTATATCAATAAGTTTTTTAAAATAAAATAAGAGGGGCTGCCGCGTATTTCTCCGCCTCGTAGGGAGGATACACTCGCTGGCTCGATAATCTTACCGTCATTGCTTCTCCGCCTTTGGCGGAAAAGCAATCTGTATTCTACAACGCATCTTCTGCCAACGATTAACTCGTAAAACGCATAGTCAATGCGGTTTGTAAGCTACGCAGCTGCTGTCGTAATTTTCAATTACGAATTATGAATACAATTATTACATCTTCAAATCAACTCATCCGCCGCGCAGGGGCAAACTGCTGCGGATGGAAGTGGAAAGCCCGCAGGGGCGAATGCCGCAACGCAAGGAGCAGCGGGGCTGAGGGTACGAAGACACCGCTGCGACTATGCGATGCGTGCATGAGCCCCGAGGACTTGTAACGAACAGCCGCTTGAAGCAGCCTAATATCAATACGCTAATGACAATTATGGAACTATTGTTTTATCAGGAATAACAAAAAGCCCCTTTTGGGGCTTTGATGATTAATCTTCATCTTCATCTGGTGGTCCTATTTCTCGACCACTTTCTCTAAGCTTCTTTAAAAGCTGCTTTTTAAATTCTCGTTCCCCTTCATAAAATTTGGCGGTTTTTTTTACACCTAATAAATCTACGAAACGGGTATGGTATTCTTTTCGTAAATCAAGTATCTTTTGCTCATAATTCAACCGATTGTCCAACGCTCGTTTTAATTCGGCTTCTGTAGCATTGTCTAAGCCTTTGTCTTTAATAGCCTTAAATTCCTGCCGCATGGTCTTTCTTACTTCCTGAAGTTTGCTGTGCAGTTCATCTTCCAGTTTCCAGAACTTGTCAGCTTCAGCACCTGATAAGCCAACAAACCGGTCAATAAAAGCCCGTCGTTCTGCCCTAATTTCTTCCCTTTTTTCTTTGGCTTTTCCATGCCCTTGGGCCGTAGCTGCCCAAGCTGTGGTGAGTAATAAAATCACCATACTCATCTTTGTTTTCATATTACTAACATTTAAAAATTAAACTTGCGTAGTTAAAACTTCTATCACCTCATCTTCCTCTACACCTTCTTGCAATATCCACGATTCAATGGCATGAATCGAACCTTCTTTTTCTTTTTCTTCCAAAAGATGCAAAGTTGCATGCATAAAATCTTCATCCATCAGCTCAAATTCGCCACCGGATGAAAAAGCATCTACCCATTCTTCTTCCGACCATAAATTATCGAAAACGTATGAATTGTTTTTGTTGAAATACACTGAATAAATCAACCCGATAGCAAAAAAGACGGAAGCAGCCAGAGAACTAATCCATACATACATTTTGATTTTTCTACCTGCTGTATTGCTTGTCTGATTTATATTTGCAGCCTTAGCCATTAGCTTTTCTTCGAGCTGCTTAGGGTATTCTTGCGGCATTTCAAACAGATTTGCCTTTCGTTTTAATCCTGGGATATTTAATTCGCTTTTGTACATAACCAATCTTTTGATTCGTTCACTATAAAAAGGTTTAATGATTTAAAAAATATTCTTCAATTTTTTTTACTGCATGATGATACGAGGCTTTTAATGCTCCAACAGAAGTGCCGGTAATCTTTGCAATTTGTTCGTACGGCATTTCTTCAAAATATCGTAGATTAAAAACAGCCCGTTGTTTTTCCGGCAAGCATAGCATGGCTTTTAACAATTTTTGCTGCAATTCATCACCGGTAAACCCCACCCAAACATTATCTGTATTCAAAGATGTTACAACATCTTCTTTCAACCAATTTCTTTTCTTTTTATGATGTAAAAAATTGAGGATTTCATGAATAGCAATGCGATAAATCCAGGTATATAGTCCGGAATCTCCCCTAAACCGAGGTAATCCTTTCCATACTTTGATAAAAGTTAATTGAAGAATTTCATCCGTATCATCATGCGAAATCACCATGCGTCGTATGAGTTGATACAATCGTTGCCGATACGTTTCAATGAGCCATCTAAACCCTTTTTCTGCCGTAACTGGATTTTTAAGTAATTGTAATATTTGTTGTTCTTCTAATTCACTCATAGTTTGTATGGCAATTCGTTTAGTTTGACTTAAAAATTTACGAATGGTTTAATACACATTTCACACATTTTTTATTCAGTTACAATTAGGTAACTTCGAACCACAAACCTTAGGGTATGAAAGTAAAAACATACAAATTATTTCCCGTAGTTTTTTTTGGGATTTTCTTATTGATAGGATTATTAAATTTTAATAAATATGGCATTTCGTGGGATGAACCCATGCAACGCGACATGGGCTTACTTTGTTATGACTACGTAACCGGCAAAAGAGCTGATTTTTTTAATATTCAAAATAAATATCACAATGCCACTTGGGAATTGATCAATGTTTTGCCTGAAAAATGGCTGAATTTAACATCCGGACGTTCCATATATTATTCGCGGCATCTGCTCAATTTTTTAATTTTTTGGACAGGAGCAATTTACTTATTTTTATTAGCTCAGCGAATTGTAGGCAATTGGCGGCTATCCTTACTGGGGATATTCATTTTAATATTGACCCCACGCATTTATGCTCACGGATTTTATAATTCAAAAGATATTCCCTTCCTTTCTTTTTTTGTTATCAGCATGTATTATGGCATTGGTTTTATACAAAAACCCGGAGCCCGTAATTTACTATTACTTTCCTTATTTTCCGGAGCATTGTTTGGAATGCGCATTTTAGGCATCATGGTTCCTTTTTTAGTAGTAATTTTTTTCATGTTGAATATACTCAACGGAAATTTGCGACTGGCTCAACTCAAATGGCTGGGATTATATGTCGTCCTCTATCCACTCTTTGTGTATTTGTGTGTTCCTGTACTTTGGCCTGACCCAATATTTCATGTGCAAGAAGCATTTAAAATGATGAGCCATTTTCCGTATGATGATCCGGTTTTATTTATGGGCCAATACATTAAACCGGCTGATTTACCTTGGTATTATGTACCTGTGTGGATTGGCATTTCGGTTCCTATTTTATGGACGGTTTTATTTTTATCCGGCACAGCAGTTTCATTCATTGATTTTATACAAAAACCCGGTATTTATTTAAAATTACAATGGAAAGAAGCTTTGTTAATTATTTGGATTTTTACGCCTTGGCTGATGGTGATTATATTGGGGTCGCATATTTATGACGAATGGCGGCACTTGTTTTTCACCTATCCGGCTATGATTCTTATGATGTTGGTGTTAATAAAAAAAGTTATCGTAAGAATTCCATCCGGTAAAATAGAATTTTTAGTCAAAACCTTTTTTTATGGAGCTTTTACTTGGCAAATACTTGCAACCGGATATTTTATGATTAAAAATAATCCACATCAGTTTGTATATTTTAATGACTTGGCCGGAAAAAACATTCACCTTCGCTACGAGATGGATTACTGGGGACTTAGTTATCGGTATGCCTGGGAATACCTGATTTATGAATTGCAAGAAGACCCGGTGATTGTACAATATGAAACCCCGCCCGGTTTATATAATCTCGCATGGTTTACCGAAGAAGAACTAAAAAAACTAACTTTTACCGATTACTTATCCTGTAAGTATTTTGTTACCAATTACCGATTTCATCCAGTATATGATTATACTGAAAAAGTATATTCCCTAACGGTGGATGGGTTGGAAATTATGACTATTTTTAAAAATCCTAAATTCAATAATTAATATGCATTTAATGTTATTACTTGTACTCATGGTAACGCAACATCATCAATCTACAGAACCCTATTTTAAATACCGGTATGTAGATTCTTCGGTACCTCCCCCCTACCATCGAAGTTATGAAATTGTGGTAAAGCCAGGGAAAGTAAAATTTGTGGTAGATAGTTATGGAGATATATTATTTGAAGAAGAAATTTCCATCAGCAAAGAACAGCTCATATTATTTGAAAACGGGCTAAAAAAATTCAAAGTGAAACTTGTAAAAGAAAAACAATTGCAAGGATGTACCGGTGGTATCTCACAATATTTTGAGGGTCGGTTTGGCAATGGAACTATCCTTAAAGGCTATGAATATCTGTGTGGTGGAAAATCTTATGGTACAATACAAGGAGATACCGAAGGGGTAAAAAAATACTTTCAGCAACTGGTTCCTGACTTAGCAGAAAAAATGAAAAAGCTCAATAATTAAAGTCAAGTGCTTATCAAGAAATTGTATGCAGTAGTAATTTGAGAAATTTTAACAATTTATTACATCAGATTCTATATTTTTGGCAACATAAACATTTTGTATAATTTAAACGTTTGATAATTACGCATTGTAAAATAATTTGTTGAATCAAAAAATTATTACCATGAAAAAAAAATTCTTACTATTTTTTATCGCCGTATCTGGAGCTTCGATAAATTGGGCACAAAACACTGAAATTGAAAAAATTAGATCTCTTTTTGCGGAACGACATATTAAAGAAAAATTGGATGAATGTATTATGCTTTGTGAAAGCTCATTGGCTAAAGAAGTAAATTATGATGTGGCTATTTATTTATCGCGCAGCTATTACTTTAAAGGAGAATCCGAACAGGATAAAAACACCAAACTGGATTTCTTTCTCAAAGGAGTAGATGCCGGAGAAAAAGCACTTAGTAAAGTTAAAGCATACACTGATGCAATGGCCGTAAATAAAAAAGAAGAAAATGCCATCAAAAGCATTACAAAAGCTGATATAGAAGCATTATATTGGGTTGCAGCTAACTTGGCTAGGTATGCAAAATTTGCACCATTTGGAAAAAAATTAGCTGTAAAAGGTAGAGTACGCTATTTATGGGACCATGTATTAGTAACAGCTCCTGAATTTAATTATGGAGGAGTATATCGCTTCTTTGGTGGATATTATGCTTTAGTCCCCAGCATTACCGGTGAGCAAGATCCTGTAAAATCAAAAGAAATGTTTGATAAAGGAGTGGCAGTAGCTCCTCATTATCTTGAAACTAAAGTACTATATGCCGAAGCCTACTGCACTCATGCCAAGGTAAAAAATAAAGAATTGTTCAATCAATTATTAGATGAAGTATTGGCAGCAGATATAAGCCAATGGCCTGAAATTTATCCTGAAAACTTAAATGCACAGAATAAAGCAAAAGAATTAAAAGCCAATCAAGCAGAACTTTTTGATTAATTACAAATAACGTATTAACACATTTCCAATGATACAAAATTTTGCAAAACGCCACATAGCTTTGTTATTGTTGGTAAGCTTTATCAGCCTAACAACATTTACTCAAAATACTTACAAAATCCGAATAGGTAGTGTAATTCCGTCCGACAGCCCATGGGAAGAAGGAATTAATGAATACATTAAAAAAGTAGAAAGCAAAGCCGGAGGACAAATTACCTTTAAAAAATACCTGGGCGGGCAGCTGGGAGGTGAAGTTGAAATGATTAAAAGTATTGCCATGGGCAGTTTAGAAGCCGGTGCATTTAGCACGGCAGCTATTGCAGAGGCATTGGGAATACCTGAACTTGAAACATTAGAACTTCCGTTTTTATTTGAAAGCGATCAGGAAGCGGATTATGTAATGGATAATCTGTTTGAAACCATTTCTAAGTATTTTGAAGAAAAAGGGGTTATATTAATAATGTGGGGTACAAACGGTTGGAGGAGTTTTGGCACAAAAAACAAAGCCATCACCTCACCCAATGATTTGAAGGGTTTAAAAATGCGTTCTCAAGAATCAGATGTGTATATCAATTTTTACAAAACCATGGGCGCTACTGCTGTTCCCATGGCTACCCCCGATGTCCTTATGGCGCTTAAAACAGGTATGGTTGACGGATATGATCAAACGCCCGTATTTTCATTATCTACCGGCTGGATTAACACCGTGAAATATTTTACTGTTACAAAACATATATATCAACCCGGTGCCGTAATAATTTCCAAAAAGTTTTTTGACAAATTACCAGATCATTTAAAAGAAGCCGTAGCTGTAAAATCAGACAGAATATCACTGCAAAACAAATCACGTAATGCCGTACGAACCGAAGATGCAGCCGTATTAAGTTCATTCCCCGACATGGGCATAACGGTAACCAATTTAACCAAAGCACAACGCGATGAATTTAAAAAAGCTTCTGAACCTGTATATAAAGCTCTTGAGAAAAAGATCGGCTCCCATATCATCAAATTAGTTCGCGATAAAATCAAAGAATACAAAGAAGGCAAAAAGTAATCGTTATGAAGATTACCACATGGTATTTAAAATTGAATGGTTGGTTTGAAAAAATTGAAAAAGTCATATCTATTACCATTATATTAAGTATTGTATTGGTTGTTTTTGCCGGAACCGTTTCGCGATATATTTTTAATGTTCCCCTATACGGGGTGGATCGGTTAGGTACATACCTAATGATTTGGCTGGGTTTTATTGGTTTTCAAATTGCCACTTCAAAAATCAGGCATATTGAAGTAGAATTTGTAAAAACAAAAGTATCTGAACGGGCAAGACATATAATGAACATGTTCATTAATCTGGTTGCCTCCATTGTCATTTTTATCTTCGCACTATTAAGTTACAAATACACTACTTTAAGCATGCAATTTAACGATAAAGACCCCGTGCTTAGCATACCCATGTGGTGGGTAATTATCATTATCCCTATTAGTTTTATTATTTCTTCCGTACGTTTCTTTTTCACCATTTTTCTATGGCTGGATGTGCATCAGGGGAAACGCAAAGAAACAGATATTGTAAAAAAACAAATATTGTAGGGTCATGGAATTGTTCATAGTATTGTTGCTTTTGTTGATATTGGTGTTTACAGGCTCGCAATTGTTTTTAATCATCGGAACACTGAGCCTTTCCTTGTTTTTCCTCATGGGTGATGTGGAATTGTTTTCAATTACCAAAGACATGTTCGATACGGTGAATAAACCTGCCTTATTATCTATTCCGCTGTATGTTTTTGCAGGGGCAGTGATGTCGAAAGGTGAAATTGCCAAACGCCTGATTGATTTAATGATGGCTTTATTTGGTTGGATGAAAGGAGGGCTTACCGTAGGAGCCATTTTTGCCTGCGTAATTTTTGCAGCTATTTCAGGCTCATCACCTGTTACATTGTTGGCCATTGGTTCGATTATGTATCCGGCCATGTTGCGTTATAGTTATCCCAATACTTTGGCACTGGGAAGTATTACAGCTTCGGGGTCATTAGGAATTATTATTCCACCCAGTATTCCCATGATTATATTTTCCATCATGACCGGTGCCGATGTAAATAAATTATTTATTGCCGGATTAGTACCCGGAATTGTTACAGCGATTTTTTTAATGACTTTAGCATTGATCATTGCCCGAAAATATCCATTACAAACCGTTCCTTTTTCGGCATCTAACTTAGGTACCAGCTTTGTAAAAAGCATTCCTGCATTGCTGATGCCTATCTTAATCATAGGTGGAATATATGGAGGAATATACAACGTAACTGAAGCAGCATCCGTAGGAGCTGTCTATGCTATTCTTGTGGAATTGTTTTATTTCAGAAAATCATCAGTTAAAGACATTGCCAACACGCTGTATGATTCGGTAATCATCATGGGCACTATATTTATCATCATTGCCATGGCAGCCGTATTCAATCGGTTTTTGATTCTTCAGGATGTACCCCTTTTGCTGCTGGAAAAACTATCCGGATTTATTACCGGTAAAATGATGTTTTTACTAATTTCTATCCTGATGCTACTTATTGTAGGATTATTCATGGATGCCATTTCAGCTATTCTTATTATGGCTCCTTTACTTTTACCCACCGCACGAATGTATGATGTAAATATTATTCATTTTGGAATTATTTTTACCCTAGCCCTTGAAATTGGTTATTTAACACCACCAGTAGGAGTAAATTTATTTGTTTCATCTGGGGTATTCAACCAGCCCTTTGGAAAGGTTGTAAAAGCTACCCTTCCCTTCATGCTCATGATATTTCTTTCATTAGCATTTATTACATTTTTCCCCGAATTAATTCTTTGGGTAGATAAGCAATAATCTAAAGATTTTCATTAAAATATTGATATTAGGCTGCTTCAAGCGGCTGTCCGTTACAAGTCCTCGGGGCTCATGCACGCATCGCATAGTCGCAGCGGTGTCTTCGTACCCTCAGCCCCGCTGCTCCTTGCGTTGCGGCATTCGCCCCTGCGGGCTTTTCACTTCCATCCGCAGCAGATTTGAAGATGAGTTGATTTGAAGATGAGTTGATTTGAAGATGAGTTGATTTGAAGTTGTATAAATTGCATGATATTCGCAATTCGTAATGGATAATTCGTAATTTAATATCGGGGCAGCGATTGAATCCGCCCCTACGAGGCGGAAAAACACGCCCCCCACCTCTAATATAAGATGATAAAAAATCTAATGAAAATTTTAAGATCATTTTATCCTGTCATTTTCTTTATTTTGCAAAAAAATGGAACTATGAGAACATTATTTATTCTTTGGGTTTCTGCTATTAGTCTATCCTCTTGTAACAAACCCAAACTTGTTGAATTTTCTTATGAATTAAACAATGTACCCTTAAAACTCGAAGCTCCGGTTACACCCGGTCCCAATTCATTTCAGGCAGAAGTTGCATTAAATTTGGATGATGTTTTTAAAACTAACCATGCCGATCGAACCAAAATCAAGGATGTATCTATTGAAAGCATGGAATTATTCATGCAGGAAGGTCGCAACTTCAATAACTTTGAAAACTTAGTGGTAAATTTTTTCAGTAATAAAAACAACATGACCAAATTGGCCAGCCTTTCACCGGTACCTAAAGAAAGTACTGCCCTAAAACCTCAAGCTACGGAAAAAGCAGATATACACAAGTATTTTTCCGAAAATACCTTGTTCATCATTATAGATGCCAATATCTCCCAAATGGATACGTTAGGTTATGAAATGCTGATGAATATGAAGCTTAAATTCAGTGCTTCTGAAAAAAAATAATTTGATGAAAAGAATTTTAAATATATTTACTATAGTCTGGATATCATGGATAGGCAATCTCTATGCTCAAGGTATTGACAATCCGGATTTACTGTTGGGGGTTTGGATCCCAAAAGATGGAAAATCGCATGTAAAAATTGAAAAAATTGGTAACAAATATTTTGGAAAAGTTGTTTGGCTCAAAGAACCCAATGACCCCAAAACCGGATTACCAGAAACTGACGATAAGAACCCTGATCCTGCCTTGAGAAACCAGCCCATCATGGGATTACGATTCATGAATGATTTTACGTATGTAGGTAACGGGGTATTTAAAGATGGACGGATGTATGACCCGAACGATGGAAAAACCTACTGTGGAAAAATTACCATCATTTCACCGGATGAAATAGACCTTCGAGGAAGTATCTGCGGATTTTCTATCCTGGGCCGTACCGAAAAATGGAAACGTTATAATCCATAAATCCAATGAAAAAATTACTTCCAATTTTTATCATAGTAACCACCCTATTGGGTTCTTGCGGGTTATTATGTGATATCAAAGGCAATGGGAACTTAATTACCGTAGATCGTCCTTTAACCAGTGTATTTACCGGGGTTCAACTGGAAAGTGAAGCCAATGTGTTCATTATTCCCGATACCATTCAACGAGTAGAAGTGTTTGCCGATGAAAATTTGGAAGAGCGAATACTAACTTCCGTAGAGAACAATATACTGTTTATCCGTGTGGATGAAAATCAATCCATTTGCAATGCTACTAGGGAAATAAGAGTTCATACACCGGCAGTAATTCAATTTTTACAAAACACTTCTTCCGGAAGAATTGAAACATTACAAACAATCGCTCAATCGCAGCTTGCCATAAAAAATTCAGGAAGTGGTATGATTGAAATTAGTGCAAACGTAACATCACTTACTACGCTAAATACCGGATCCGGAAAAATTTTAGTACAAGGACTGACAGATTACCTTGATGTAACCAATACCGGTTCTGGCCATACAGAATGTTTTGATTTGGTAACACAACAAGCAGATGTATTAAATGCAGGATCTGGCAACAGCAAAGTAAACGTAATGGATACCCTCAATGTAACACTTACCGGTTCTGGCAATGTATATTACAAAGGAAACCCTGTAACCAATATTACTGATACTGGTTCAGGGAGTGTAATACAGCAATAAATGGATTATTAATGGCCACTGCGATGTTCTTTATGGCTTTCTGATTCGCCATGATGCCCATCGTGTTGCTCGGTTTTGTGTTTATCACAATCATTGGTGCAGTTGCTGGCTTTACCAATAGCGCCTACAACGGGAGCAATGATGATAAACATCAAAACAACAATAATAAAAACAGTTGCATTTTCTTTTTGCGGAGTATGCTCAGTATGTGATGACATATAAATTGAATTTATGCGTTAAAAATATAAAATGAGACAAAAATAAAGAACTCAAAACCGACCTACTTATATTTTCTCACCCGAATAATAAGGTAAATCAAAATAAGGAAAAGTCCTCCGGAAATAAGAAAGCCAGCTAGCGTAAAATAATTCAACCCATAAGGCGTAACCATATCTTCTGGAAATGATACTGTAGCTATAATAGATGACCCGATTATTAATGCCACAATGATAAACGTAAGAGAAATGCGGTTAGTTACCTGGTCCATTTTTTTCAGCAAGTAACCATAACCCTGCAATTCCACTTCAAAATGCAATTTACCTTTTCGGGTAGCCTGCAAAATGGCTTTAATTTCAACCGGTAGTGTAGTTAGAAATGCCGTTAGGTTGAAATACCTGTTTTCTAACTCACTGAGCAAATTTTCCGGACGTAATTGATCGGCCACAACTTTGGCTCCCCAAGGTTTAATAAATTCAAAGGTTTTAAAATTCGGGTGCATGATTTTTCCAATTCCTTCCAAAATGGCCAAAGCACGGAAAATCATAAAAATATCCCCCGATACCTGCATTTGATAGTCCAGCATGATTTGCTGCAACCGCTTGGTAATATCAGCTATACTGCCTTCACTTACATCTAAGTTGCTAAAATCTTCAATCAACTCATGCATGTCATATTCCAATGACCGAAAATCTTCTACCTGGTCTTCTATAGCAAGTTTCCGCATGTATTCGGCAGCTTGACGGGCATCTCCTTTGGCTATAGAAATAAATACATTGGCAAAGGCATATTTATCTTTTTTCATCAAATGCCCGGTCATTCCAAAGTCAAGCAACAATATCACGCCATCGCGTCGTACCAACACATTGCCCGGATGAGGGTCTGCATGAAAGATGCCTTTTTCAAAAATCATCTCTAAGTAGATACTCATCCCATTTTCAACGATGCGGTGCGGATTTAATCCCCATTCACGCAATTGGTCCACATTGGTAATTTTACATCCGTCTGCATATTCAAGCACCATCATGCGTTGCGTGGTATATTCCTTATAGGCTTTGGGGATGTATAAATTACTGTTTTTGCCGTAAAGTTTTCTGAACTTTCCAATATTTCGGGCTTCGTTACGGTAGTCCAATTCCCGCTGCATGGTCTTTTCATACACCTTCACAATATCCGAAGCATTTAAGATTCCCTGCTTTCTTAAATATCGGTCGGTTCGGCGAACTACCTCATGCACAATAGCCAAATCGCGTTCAATAACTTCCTGCACTTCGGGACGTTGCACTTTTACTACTACCAATTCTCCGGATTTTAACCGAGCTTTATGCACTTGTCCGATAGAAGCTGAAGCTATGGGAGTTTCTGAGAACTCATCAAATATGTCTTCAATTTCATAACCTAGTTCTTTACGAATTATTCGACGCACCTCTTCGTAAGGAAATGGAGGAACCCGATCTTGTAATTTTTCAAATTCCTCAATCAAAGGCTCCGGCAACATATCCGGACGGTTGCTCAGCACCTGTGCCAATTTAATAAAGGTGGGACCCAACTCCTCTACCACCATGCGAATACGTTCCCAACGGGTATATTCAAATACTGGCTTTTCATAACGCATCCAGGTAAGGCGACGCTTTTCAGTAACAAAAGTCCGAAGAGTGGAATTGGTTACAATGTCTTCAAACCCATACTTAATCAGTATGGCAATAATTTCCCGAATACGCCGGATATTTCGAAACGTTTGCTTAAAAATCATGGGTTGGAAGACCGTTTTATAGCTAACCGGTGCAAAAGTATCAAAAAATAGAGTGTGCTAATGAAAAGTGGTAAAATAATAATTCCAAAATTGTCATTAGCATAAATTTCTAATGGTAGTATAATTACGAGTTTTTAGTTTTATGTTAGTTAAATTTAAGCTTACCCAAGCAAATAAAGTTTCAAAAAAATCTTGTCTTAATATAAAATAATCTTAGCGGTTCATATAAATTTATTATAGGCTGCTTCAAGCGGCTGTCCGCTCCAAGTCCTCGGGGCTCAGCCACACA
>CALEWF010000110.1 GCA_937925455.1 uncultured Flavobacteriales bacterium
TTTGATTACCACCAATACTATTCCTGATCTTCACAAAGCAGAAGAAATTCTTCAGGAATATAAAATTGAAAAACTACCGGTAGTTGATAAAGACAATAAATTAATTGGGCTGATTACCTACAAAGATATTATTAAGATGAAAGAGCGTCCGAATGCATCCAAAGATGAATTAGGACGATTGCGTGTTGCTGCAGCAGTGGGTGTTGGTAAAGATACTTTTGCCAGGATAGAAGCATTAGTATCTGTGGGGGTAGATGCCATTGTTATTGATACAGCGCATGGCCATTCTAAAGGAGTAATAGATGTTGTAAAACAAGCCAGAGAAAAATTTAAAAATTTGCAAATTGTGGCTGGTAATATTGCTACTGGTGAAGCAGCTATTGCATTAGCCGAAGCAGGAGTAGATGCAGTAAAAGTAGGTATTGGTCCTGGTTCAATTTGTACTACGCGTATTGTAGCAGGAATCGGTGTTCCGCAGCTTAGTGCTGTAATGAATGTAGTGCATACTCTCAAAGCGCAAGGATACGATGTCCCGGTTATTGCTGATGGTGGAATTCGTTTTTCGGGGGATATTGTGAAAGCCATAGCGGCTGGCGCCGATAGTGTGATGATGGGTTCTATTTTTGCCGGAACAGAAGAATCACCCGGAGAAACAATCATATTTGAAGGGAGAAAATTTAAAACCTACCGTGGGATGGGTTCCATTGAAGCCATGCAAAAGGGAAGTAAAGATCGGTATTTTCAGGCAGAAGAAACCGATGATAAAAAATTGGTTCCCGAAGGTATTGTAGGACGTGTTCCATACAAAGGAACTCTCAGCGAAGTGTTATATCAATTAATAGGAGGACTGCGTGCTGGTATGGGTTATAGTGGGGCTGCTACTATTGATGACTTAAAAAAAGCAAAATTTATGCGCATTACCAATGCCGGAGTGATTGAAAGTCATCCGCATAATATCGTAATAACCCGGGAAGCGCCTAACTATAGTAAGAGTAATTAATTTTAAAGTGAACAAAAAATTATAATCAGGATAGTATGAAAAAGGAAATCATCAGCTTTGTTTTCAGTTTGTTTGTAATTTCTGCAGTTGCTCAAACTGCTGATAAAGTGGTAATGAAAGTTGGCAATGAAGATGTCATGCTTTCTGAATTTGAATTTATTTTCAAAAAAAATAACAACAATAAAACCATCACCAAAGAAGCATTGGATGAATATTTGGAGTTATTTACCATTTTTAAGTTGAAGGTGAAAGAAGCCAAAGAATTAAAAATGGATACTGCCAAATCGTTCATCAGCGAACTGAATGGTTATATAAAACAATTAGCGGCTCCCTATCTTAAAGATCGCGAAGCAGAAAATAAAATGGTGAAGGAAACCTATGATAGGTTACAAAAAGATTTGAAAATCCGCCATATTTTAATTCGAGTAAAAGAGTGCGATGCCCCGAAAGATACATTAGCAGCATTTACAAAAATTCAAGATATACGTAAAGAAATAGCCGGTAAAAAAATAACGTTTGAAGAAGCGGCTAAAAAATATTCGCAAGATTCAGCCTCTGCCGGTAATGGTGGGTTATTAGGATACTACACGGCGTTATCATTAGTTTATCCGTTTGAAACGGAAGCCTATCGGTTAAAAGTTGGTGAATTATCCAATGTTGTTCGTACCAATTATGGATACCACTTAATAAAAGTGGATGATATTCGCCCGGCAAGAGGAAAAGTAAAGGTGGCACATATTTTTATACGTGCTGATAAAGACAATAAAGTGCAAGTTGAAACCGCATCAAAAAGAATAAACGAAGCTTATGAAAAACTTCAATCAGGTGAATCTTTTGAAAATGTTGTGAAAATTTTCTCTGATGACTATAATACTTCTTCCAAAGGAGGCGAATTACCCCCTTTTGGTATCAATCAAATGGTAGATGAATTTGAAGAGGCGGCTTTTGCACTACAAACTCCCGGAGAATATTCAAAGCCGTTTCAAACTCGTTATGGATTTCATATTGTTAAATTGATTGAAAAAATTAAACTGCCTCCGTTTGAAGAGTATAAAAATGATCTTACCAAAAACCTCCAAAAACAAAAGCGATGGGAGGTTACTAAACAATCCATGATAGAAAAGTTAAAAAAAGAATATGGATATGTAGAAAATAAGGCTTGGATTAAAAAACTCGATGCCGAGGCGGCAAAAAATGGCGAAAAAATAACGCGTGATTACCTATTGAGTTTGCCTGATGATAAACTATTTGAAATAAAAGGACGTACATACCGAACCAAAGATTTTATAGGCTATGTAGAGAAAAAAATAGCTTCTGATAAGCCGGTTGATTATTGCCCCATTCGTAAGCATTATTATCCACAATATATTAATGAACAAATTTTGGCTTATAAAGAAGAAAATCTTCCAAATGAGTTCCCAGAGTTTAAAATGCTTGTTAATGAATATCGCGACGGAATTCTTCTTTTTAACCTGATGGATCAGATGGTATGGGGCAAGTCTATGAAAGATACGGTGGGGTTAAAAGAATTTTATGAGAAAAATAAAAATAATTACCTGTGGGGAGAAAGGGCTTCCGTAATCATTGTGGATGTGAAAGATGATAAAGTTGAAGCACAAGCACGTAAGTTAGCGCCAAATTTGCTAAACGGTAAAATGACCAAAGAACAATTTGCTGCTAAACTGAATAAAAAAGCAAAAGACAACGTTATTCTGCTGGATGGATTATATACCAAAGAAGATAAAAATTCATTGATTGCCAATATGCCTTGGGCACCGGGAATCAGCCCTACCGAGAAAAAAGATAATAAAATTCGTTTTGCTGTAATAACTACCATCATTCCTCCGCAACCCAAATCATTAAAAGAAGCCAAAGGAATGGTAATTTCTGATTATCAAAATTACCTGGAACAGCAATGGATTAAAGAGTTGAAATCAAAGTACAAGGTAGAAGTGAATAAAGAGGTGTTGTACAGTTTGATTACTAATTAATTTTTTGAAACTGTTTTTAATCATAGTCTGTGCTTTCCTTGCACTTTCATCATGCAAATACCTGCAACGGTCAAAACATGAAAAGCAGGCACTTGCCAGGGTAAATAATACCTATCTATATGTTGACGATTTAGAAGGAGTAATCCCTCCAGGTACAGCTCCCGAAGACAGTATTTTACTAGTAAATCAATTTATTCAAAATTGGATTCGGGAGCAACTTGTACTTCAAAAGGCGGAGCTGAATTTAAGTAGTGATTTGAAAAATGTTGAAAAACAACTTGAACAGTATCGAAAGTCTTTAATTATCTATGCCTATCAGGAAAAACTTGTAAATCAAAATTTAGATACCAATGTAACGGAACGTGAAATTGCAGAATACTATGAAAAAAACAAAGCCAATTTTGAGCTTCGCGAAAACATAGTAAAAGCGGACTATGCTATATTCAATCGTTCCAACAAAGAATTACCAAAAATAAAAACCTTGTTTCGAAGTGATAAAATAGAGCAGCAGGAAAAGTTTGCTGAACTATGTAAAAAATATGCATATAAATATGCTCTGGGTGATACAAACTGGATACGATTTGATGATTTGTTGAAAGAGTTGCCCTTGCCTGCTGATAATCAGGAGTTATTCCTTTCTACACGGAAATATGTTGAAATAGAAGATTCTGCAAATGTTTATTTGGTGAATATTAAAGCCTATAAAATAAAAGAGAGCCAATCGCCGTTAGCTTTCGAAAAAAACAGAATTCGAAGTATTATCCTTAATCAGCGTAAATTGTCACTGCTGGCAAAGATGGAAGAAGATACTTATCAAGATGCGTTGAATAAAAAGGAATTTGAAATTTTTGCTCCATGAAAAACCTTTTTCTTTTAATTCTTACTTTTTTTTCTCTTTTGTCTTTTGCACAAAAGACACTTGTAGATGAAGTGGTGGCTGTGGTAGGTTCAGAAATCGTTCTTCGCTCAGAAGTTGAACAGCAGGCTAACCAAATGTTTGTACAAGGGTACGTGGAATCAAACGACTTCAATACACTTTGTGATGTATTGGAAGAAATGGTATTTCAAAAAATGATGCTTGCTCAGGCGCAGTTAGATAGTTTGAAAGTAAGTGACGACCAGGTTGAACAAGAGTTAAACCGTAGGGTGCAGTACTTCATACAACAAATAGGAGGTAGGGAAAAATTGGAGCAATACATGGGGAAATCCATCGAACAAATGAAAAACGATTTCCGGGAATCCATTAAAAACCAATTATTGGTTTCTCAAATGCAGCAAAAAATTACCGGAAGCGTAAAAGTTACCCCCAGCGAAGTAAAAGATTTTTATCATAGCATTCCTAAAGATAGTTTGCCATATATTCCTGCAGAAATACAAATAGGGCAAATCGTAATTATTCCGCCCATTCGCGATGAGGAAAAGCAACGGGTAAAAAGAGAATTGAATGAAATTCGGGAGCAAATTTTAGCAGGCTCAAAATTTTCACTCAAGGCAAGAATTTACAGCGAAGATCCGGGTAGTGCAGAACAAGGGGGTGAGTTAGGTTTTTTGCGTAGAGAAGACTTAGTGCCTGAATTTGCCGGAGCCGCTTTTAGTTTGAAAGAAGGGGAAGTATCAGAAGTAATTGAAACAGAATATGGGTTTCATATTATACAGTTAATCGAAAAACGCGGAGAATTAGCTAATTTCCGCCATATACTCATGAAACCCAAAGTAAATGCAGCCGATTTGCGCAATGCAGAAAAAAAATTAGATAGCATTTATTATCTTATTCAAAACAAAGAAATTACTTTTCAAAAAGCGGCAGAGTTATACAGCATGGATGAAGATACCCGAAACAATGGAGGTTTATTGATAAATATGGCTGGCGGTGGGGGTACTAAATTTTCATTAGACGAATTGGATGCTTATACTTACCAGGCGGTTTCGTCTTTAAAAGAGGGCGAAATGACTCGTCCTACGGTGTTTGAAATGCATGGTGGTAAAAAAGCAGTGCGTGTATTGTACTTGGTTAGTAGAACAGAGCCACACGTAGCTGATTTATCTACCGATTATCAACGAATAATGCAGGCTGCGTTGGTCAATAAACAAAACAAAGCCATGGAACAATGGGTGTTTTCAAAAAAAGATGAACTGTATGTAAGAATAGATCATTCATTTAAAGATTGCGACTTTAAAATAAAGTGGTTTGATCGTAAGACAAAATAATTCATTATTTTCAACCCGAGACTAATAACTAAATATGCAACCATATTCATCAGATAAAGAAGCAGTTGATGCCTTAGCCAAATCATATCAGGCACTTCTTTCAGAAATAGGCAAAGTAATTGTAGGCCAGCAAGACATTGTAAGCAATGTTTTAATTTCTATTTTCAGCAATGGGCATTGTTTGCTGGTAGGCGTACCGGGACTTGCTAAAACATTACTGGTAAATACCATTGCCCAAGTGCTTGGCCTTCGGTTTAACCGCATTCAGTTTACTCCTGATTTAATGCCTTCAGATATTATTGGTTCTGAAATATTAGACGATACCCGAAATTTTAAATTTGTTCAAGGACCCATTTTTGCCAACATCATCTTGGCTGATGAAATTAACCGTACACCACCTAAAACGCAGTCAGCCTTACTTGAAGCTATGCAAGAAAAAGCAGTAACCGCGGCCGGCAAACGCTACAAACTCGATGAACCATTTTTTGTATTAGCTACTCAAAACCCTATTGAGCAAGAAGGTACTTACCCACTACCCGAAGCCCAGCTCGACCGTTTTATGTTTAATCTTTGGCTCGATTATCCAACGTTTGCAGAGGAACTAAACATTGTAAAACAAACAACCAGTGAAAAATCAACACCGGTAAATATGGTCTTACAAAAAGAAGAGATCATTTATTTTCAAAACTTAGTACGTAAAATTCCCGTAACGGATAATGTTTATGAATATGCAGTGAAGCTGGTTTCAAAAACACGTCCGGGAACCCAAATGGCACCCAAAATCATTAATGATTATTTATCATGGGGGGCTGGTCCGAGGGCATCGCAATACCTAGTTATTGGTGCTAAATGCCATGCTGCTGTAAAAGGCAAATATTCACCGGATATTGAAGATGTGCAGGCCGTTGCTTACAACATCCTCCGCCATCGTATTGTTAGAAACTATAAGGCCGAAGCCGAAGGATACAAAGTGGAAGATATTATTAAGGAAATACTCTAAACTATGTTTCATCCCTGGCATGATATTTCAAATAGCGAAATGCCCGAAGGCGTTTTAAAATGCTTAATTGAAATACCCAAAGGTAGCAAAGTAAAATATGAACTGTGTAAACAAACCGGTTTATTGATGCTCGATCGGGTATTATACTCATCTGTGCACTATCCTGTTAATTATGGAATGATCCCTCAAACACTTGATGGAGACGGCGACCCGTTAGATATTTTAGTGATTTGTCAGGAACGCATCGAACCTATGGCTTTGGTTGAAGCTAAAATTATCGGCGTGATGAATATGATAGATGGCGGGCTTAGTGATAGAAAAATTTTAGCTGTTGCCAATAAAGATATTGCAGTGAATTACATCAATAATATTGATGAGTTACCCCCTCATACAACAGTTGAGATTAAAAAGTTTTTCGAAGATTACAAAGTGCTTGAAAATAAAATCGTGGTGATTGATCGTTTTTTAGATCGCACCGATGCGCTGGAAGTAGTAAAACAATGTATGGATAACTATCGCAAAGAATACGGTAAATAATCCAGCTACATGTTATTACGATTTTAAAAATTCTTATTACAAATTTGGGTTAAAATTATTTGCCTGCCTGTTGGGGCTGTACGTTCCAAGTCCTCGGGGCTCAGCCACACAGGGCATCGGGGTAGCGGTGTCTTCGTGCCCTCAGCCCCGCTACCCCGTGCCCTGTGGGCTTCGCCCCTGCGGGCTTTCCACTTCCATCCCCGGCAGTCCGCCCCCATAGGGCGGATAATTTGAAGATGAATTATTTTGAAAATGAATCAATTTGGAAATGAATCAATTTGGAAATGAGTCAATTTGGAAATGAGTCAATTTGGAAATGAGTCAATTTGGAAATGAGTTGATTTGAAGATGTGTTGATTGTATTGTATTCGTAATTCGTTAATCCCAAATTATGCATTAGAAAACCGGATATAAT
>CALEWF010000111.1 GCA_937925455.1 uncultured Flavobacteriales bacterium
CGGAGTAGCTTTACCATTTACCGAAGGTTTTGAAAATACTACCTTTCCACCTACCGGCTGGGTGAATGAAAATCCGGATAATAATTCCGGAAGTGCATTGTGGGTGCGCACTACTGCAGCCAGTGGATTTGGTAATAGTACAGCATCGGCACGTATCGATCATGCTTCTCCATCTAGTTCAACTGCTGGTCAGGTAGATAATTTAATTACTCCTTATCTTAATCTAACTACTGCTACTAACCCTCAATTAACCTTTAGTGTAGCCAATGCTCGTTATAATGCTACCTATTACGATTCTTTAATTGTTAGTATTACAACTGATTGTGGCAACACTTGGATACGGCTGGCATCTTATGGTAATAATACAGGTCCAAGCCCATTGGCTACAGCTCCCGATGCAAACAATGTTTTTGTACCAACTGCATCTCAGTGGGCTACAAAAACTATCAGCTTAAATACTTACGCCTCTCAAACAGCTGTGAGAATACGCTTTCAATTACGCAGTGGTTGGGGTAATGTTACGTACCTTGATGATATAAATATATCTGCTGCTTTTACAAGCCCACCAACAGCATCATTCAATGTATCTTCTAACACCATTTGCAGTGGTCAGAGTGTAACATTTACAAATACTTCAACCGATGCAACATCATATAGTTGGTCGATACCTGGTGGAACTCCATCTTCCAGCACAGCTGTAAGCCCAACGGCAACATTTAATACTCCTGGTACCTACACAGTTACTTTAACAGCTTCCAATTTAAATGGTACCAGCACATCTACCGCTACCATTGTAGTTAATCCATCTCCAACCCCATCTGTAAGTGGTGGCGGAACCATTTGTCAGGGAAGTTCTGCTACACTTACTGCTACCGGTGGAAATAGTTATACATGGAATACATCAGCAACTACTAATGTAATTACCGTTACGCCTACTTCAAACACCACTTATACGGTTACAGCTACGGCATCCAACGGTTGTACTGCTACGGCTACGGCTTCTGTAACAGTAATTAATTGCTCTTCAATAGATGAAGTGATGAATGTTTCCAACTTTGTCATATATCCTAATCCAGCCTCGGCGATGATTATTATCTCCTTGCAAATGGCTTCATCTGAACCTTTGACCGTTGAACTGATGACGACGTTAGGGCAGATGTTACAGCAATTCATCATTGCTCCTTCTCAACAACAAATTACTTTAACAACTGACGGTTTATCATCAGGAATTTATTTGCTTCGAATATCGGATGGTAAACAATCCATTACACAACGAATCATGATTGTTCAATAAAATATGAAAGCCCCATTTTCGGGGCTTTTTTGTTTAATATTTGTAGAATTTATCAATCCTAAATTATGCATTAGAAATTTCTAAAGACATATTGTAAGACAAAGCGTTTATGTGGACACTGTTACATAAATAACCACAGAGAAAAAAGAGGAATACAGGATGTTTTACTTTCATTTTCTTTGTGTTCATCGTGTATCTCTGTGTGCTTTGTGGTTAAAAAATTTGTTTACTATTTGAGTTTAATGCTTTTTACCACAAAGAACACAACGTTTTACACAAAGGGCACAGAGAGCCGTTGATTTCTGTGAATAACTATTTCTTTGAATGCTATTTGCCTTATAGAACACGGATGATACGGATTGGTCGGATTGGCACGGATGATATCTATGTTCATCTGTTGCATCAGCGTGTATCCGTGTGCTATGATTTAATCCCAAAATTATCATTAGAATTGTTTTATAGGGGGGCGGATTCACCCGCTGCCCCGATCTGCTGCGGATGGAAGTGAAAAGCCCGCAGGGGCGAAGCCCACAGGGCACGGGGTAGCGGGGCTGAGGGTACGAAGACACCGCTACCCCGATGCCCTGTGTGGCTGAGCCCCGAGGACTTGTAACGTACAGCCGCTTTAAGCAGCCTAGGATAAATATTATTATGCTAACAACAAATTCGAGTTAATTGAAATTCTTTGAAAATTCATCACAAAACTTTCGAATATCGTTTCGAACCGAACGAAAGGCTTCCATGATTTGCTCCTCGCTGCCGGTTGCTTTTGCCGGGTCGGGAAAACTATGATGAATACGAAGGGCATTGCCTGGAATATATGGGCAATGTTCGTAAGCATGATCACAAACAGTGATAATATAATCAAACGGAATACCTAAATATTCATTTACATGGTTGCTGGTATGATGACTGATATCTATACCGTCTTCCTTCATGATACTTACAGCACGTGGATTTAATCCGTGTGTTTCAATTCCTGCACTGTAAATATTGGCTTTGTTTTTTAAAAAATGTTCTAAATAGCCATGTACCATTTGACTTCTGCAACTATTTCCGGTACAAAGAATCAATATATTTTTCATGTATTTCACAATGTATGTTAATATCTCCAGCGATTTGCTAAAGCAACCAGCGATAACATTACCGGAACTTCAATTAAAACACCAACCACCGTAGCTAGCGATGCGCCTGAATTTAAGCCAAACAGTGAAATGGCAACAGCCACTGCCAGTTCAAAAAAATTACTGGCACCAATCATGGCAGCAGGTGCACACACCGGATGTGATAAACGAAGTAATTTTCCACCAAGCCAAGTAATAAAAAATATTACATAAGTCTGTATTGTGAGTGGTAAAGCAATAAGAAAAATGGAATATGGATGATTAATTATTTGTTCGCCTTGAAATGCAAATAATAAAATCAATGTGGTTAATAAGGCAAGGATGGATACTGGTCGAAGGGTTGGAAGAAATTTTTGTTGAAACCATTCTTGTCCCTTGCTTTTTATTAGTATTCGATTAGTGATATATCCGGTACTGAGAGGAATTACAACAAATACTACAACCGAAGAAATTAATACTTCGTAAGGTATTTGAATGTTAGTAACACCCAATAGCCATTTTACTATGGGTACAAATGCAACCAGAAGAATCAAATCGTTAACAGATACCTGTACCAGGGTATAGTTTGCATCTCCTTTCACCAAATAACTCCACACAAAAACCATGGCCGTACAAGGGGCTGCACCCAGCAAAATAGCACCGGCTAAGTATTGTTCAGCATCTTGTGGACTAATCCAAGCTGCATAGAGATTTTTAAAAAATATCCATCCAAACAAAGCCATGGTAAACGGTTTGATTAACCAGTTTACCGTTACCGTAATGGCTAAACCTTTCCAATTTTTAGATACATTGGTTATGGATGAAAAATCAATTTGCACCATCATTGGATAGATCATCATCCACACCAGTACAGCTACCGGAATGTTAATGGTATAAAGTTTTGAGCTTTCTAATACTGATACAGCAGGGCCTAACAATTTACCCACCAAAATTCCGGCAGCAATGCATAACAGTACCCATGCCGTCAGGTATTTTTCAAAAAATTTCATAGGATAGAAATATTATTTACAACATCCACGGTTCGGCACACACTTTTCACTTCCTAATTCACTCAATGCTATTTTTCTCTTTTCTGGTTTAGGTACTGTAATGCAACATTGGCTTGTGTTTTCATCTGCAAAGTGCGGATCATTAAATTCAGCATCCTGATGAAAATAATATACTTCCCATTGAATTCCATCCGGGTCTGTTGCCCAAAACTTGTCTTGCAAGGCATAACAACAATTTACGGCTGTTTCTTCGCTGGAAATTAACCCTAAATTTCTGGCAATATTTTTACGCTTCTCTAATTCTTCGGGGTTTTCTACCTGAAATCCCAAATGCCCAAAATTTGCTATTACTCGTGATGGGTTTTCAACAAAAGAAATAATTAATGAAGGTTTTTCGAGAATATATTTGGCATAGCCGGGTTTTACTTTTTCCGGATGGATTCCGAAAAATGCAGTGTAAAACTTAAGTGTTTCTTGTAAATTACTTACATACAAAGAAACGTGCATACGAGGAAAAGTACTTATGGTATTCATGAACAAGATGTATTATCTGTTTTTTTTAGAATAATGCCTGAAATGAAATTTTCTGTGAGCTGGTCCAACAGCTCTATATTTTCCCAGTTTAAACAATAGCAGATTTTTACACCTTCTATTTCACCCTGAATTAAACCGGCTTGTTTTAATTCATGCAAATGTTGCGATACCGTGCTTTGTGCCAATGGAAGATTATGTACTAACTCGCCACAGATACATTCCTTTTTTTCGGCTAATAATTGAAGGATAGCTAATCTTGCTGGATGTGATAGTACTTTCATCAATGCAGCTAATTGCTGTAAATCTTCTGAAAAGTGTTGTTTTTTTGCGTAAGCCATAATAATTTATCGCAAATATACGATAAATAGATAAAACACAAGAACCGGATTCAATAATCCGGCTTTTGTGTTTTATCATTCAACAACTCTATTATTTAATAAACTTATTGATTTGACGGATGTTTTGATTAAATATTTCAACCTGATAAACTCCATTACTTAACCCGGATATGTTCATGGTGAAAGTATTTAATCCATTTACCAAATTCACGTCCTGAAGATTTATTATTCCAAATTATGCATTAGAAATTTTCCGTAGGCATCCAGAAAAATAAAAAACCTACGTAGCTATTGTTACATAAATAACCATAGATAGCACAGAGCAATACCTTGTGTTTTTACTTTCATTTTCTTTGTGTTCTCCGTGTATCTCTGTGTTCTTTGTGGTTAAAAAATTTGTTTACTATT
>CALEWF010000112.1 GCA_937925455.1 uncultured Flavobacteriales bacterium
AACCTTCATAAATAGTTTTTTTGTTTTTTATTATCTTAATGTTAACTTAGTGTAAATTAAAAAATCACTATGAAACACATTTTTACCCTTTCTTTGTTGGGTTATCTTGCTTATGAATTAGCAGCTCAGACTCCAACGGACTGTAGCAACAATCGGTATTTGGATGAAATTTTCTCCAACGTTACGGTAACATCTGACATTCAATACGGTTCCAGTATTGGGGTGGATAATCAAACCGTAAATTTGCTTTTAGATGTTTATCAGCCCACCGGCGATACAGAAACCAATAGGCCGCTAATTATACTGGCACATGGGGGCAGTTTTATAGGAGGTTCAAAAACGTTGGATAACGCTATTGTTACTTTATGCCAGCGCTTTGCAAAAATGGGATATGTAACGGCTTCAATGAACTATCGTTTAGAAAATCCGTTGAATGTATTATTGAGTAGTGACCGGGAAAAAACATTTTTTGAAATAGTTTATCGGGCGGTGCAGGATCAAAAAGCCGCCATTCGATTTTTTAGAAAATCTGTTGCCGAAAATGGTAACCCGTATGGTATAAATCCTAACATCATCATCATTGGGGGGAGTTCTGCCGGTGGCGTTTTATCCATTCATACAGCGTATTTGGATGAACCCAATGAAATTCCTTCTAAAATTGACACTTCAGCTTTAGGTAGTTTGGAAGGAAACAGTGGTAATCCTGGATATTCCAGTATTCCGCAGGCAGTTGTTAATTTATGCGGGGCTATTGGAGATACATTGTGGATTAAACCAGGCAATCAACCCATCGTGAGTGTGCATGGCACAGATGATACAACCGTACCTGCTTATGCTGATACAGCAAAACCTTTGGGATTATCAATTACAAAGGTGTTTGGTAGCATTCCGTTGCATCAACGGGTAGAAAATCTAGGTATTGATAACGATGTTAAAATTTTTTGGGGTCAGGATCATGTACCTTATCAATCGGGCAGTAATTATATGGACACAACGGTTAATGTAGTAAAAACTTTTTTACATGATTTAATTTGTAATAAAGCGTTAGGTAACGAAAATACGAATGCTTATACTTTGAATGTAAAAGCCTACCCCAATCCGGTTTCAGATGTTTTACAAATTACCCTGCCTGAAAGTTTTATTGGGGGGGATTTAAGTTTGTTGGATCTTACAGGAAAGGTAATTGCCGGAAAAAAAATCCCTGTTAATTCTCAAAACATTACTTTGGATATTTATTCGCTGCAGGTTTCAAATGGTTATTATTTGTTGCGAATTACTTCGCCTGCCGGTCAACGTACTTTAAAGATTAGTATCATTAGATAATATGATATACATTGATAAAAGCCCCGATTTTCTGGGGCTTTTTTATTGCCTGTAGATAAATGTTACCTTTGTGAATATAATTTTCATCAACATGAATCGAATTGTAATTGCAATGTGTATTGTTTTTTGGGCTTCTTGCGGAGCTAAAAAAACAGAAAATCAGGTTGTGGATAAAAAATTAAATCCTAATGGCGACAGTGAACTGGCCGTTGTAATGCGAATCATGCATGAGCATGCAAAACAACTGAAAGAAGAAATATTGGCAGGAAAATCTGTAACTCCATATCCTGAAGAAATAAAAACCATAAATACCGCAGAACCTACTCCCGGTATGATTGGGAATAAAGAGGTTTTTGTAGGTTTTGCAGGATTATATCTCTCCAAGTTAGATTCTATCTATTTGGCAGACGTTAATCAGAAATTACAGTATAATCACATGGTGAATAGTTGTGTTGATTGTCATCAGGTGCACTGTCAGGGACCATTGGCTGCCATTAGAAAACTATATATCCCCAATAATTAAAACCCTCGGTTAATCCGCCATGCAGAACCGTTATGGAATACACCGGCATGACTTATTTTAATTGGAGCTGGTTTATTCATAGATGAAGAAAATAATTCAGCACTCACTATGGCTGCAATTTCTAATTCATCAATTGTGAAATTGGGTTTTAAATATTCTGGTTTAAAATGAACATTTACAAAATGAGTATTGAAGGTGCCTTTGCGAAACTCTTCGTGATTTAAAACAAATTTGCAGAATCCAAGCGTGGTTTCTACTCCGGTTATTCTATATTCATCAATAGCCCGAATTGCTTTTTCGATAGCTTCATCGCGTGTAGCGGCGTGTACCACCATTTTGGCAATCATAGGATCGTAATAAATGGGTATTTGCATTCCCTCGGCAAATCCGTCATCTACCCGAATGCCCGGTCCTTGGGGAGCTTTGTAGGTATGTAATGTACCTATATCCGGTAAAAACTGATTGGTCGGATCTTCGGCATACACACGAACTTCAATAGCATGGCCTCGGATAGAAAGGTGTTCCTGCTTAAATCTTAGTTTTTCTCCACGAGCAATTCGTATTTGCTCTTTTACCAAATCAATACCCGTAATCATTTCCGTAACCGGATGCTCCACCTGTAAACGTGTGTTCATTTCGAGGAAATAATATTCTCCTTCACTGTAAATAAATTCAACGGTACCTGCCCCAACGTAATTACAGGCACGTGCCACATTAACGGCATGTGCCCCCATTTCCATGCGCTGTTCAGGAGTTAGTACGGCTGAAGGTGCTTCTTCAATTACTTTTTGATGTCGGCGTTGAATGGAACATTCTCGTTCAAACAAGTGGAGAAAATTTCCATGTTGGTCGCATAAAACTTGTATTTCGATGTGCTTAGAAACCCGCAGGTATTTTTCAAGAAAAACAGAACCGTCTCCAAAAGCCGACTCAGCTTCAGAAATAGCACGTCTTAAATTTTCTTCAAAATCTTCTTCTTTTTCTACAATTCGCATCCCTTTTCCGCCGCCGCCCGCTGATGCTTTGATAAGAATGGGGAACCCGATTTTTCTGCCAACTTCCAAAGCTTCTTCCAAACTTGAAATGGCGTGCTCAGTTCCAGGAACTAATGGAATGTTGTATTTTTTAACTGCTGCTTTAGCGCCCAATTTACTTCCCATGATTTCCATCGCTTCTGGTGAAGGGCCAATGAATGTAATTTCGGCTTGTGCTACCATGCGGGCAAAGGCAGCGTTTTCCGAAAGAAAACCATATCCGGGATGAATTCCATCAGCTCCGGTTTTCAGGGCAGCTTCAATGATTTTTTCTCCTTGCAGATAGGATTGATTGGAGGGAGGAGGTCCAATACAAACAGCCTCGTCGGCGTATTTTACATGCGGAGAATGCCTGTCTGCCTCAGAATATACAGCTACGGTTTTAATGCCCATTTCTCGGCACGACCGCATGATACGTAATGCTATTTCACCTCGATTGGCAACAAGTATTTTTTTCATGCGTGGAATGTATAATTAAAAAAACAAAGGCCGAAAGGTCGGCCTTTGTAATACATCACGGTTATCAATTAACGATCGGCGATATTAATATAATCGCGAACTTTAGGACCAATATATATTTGACGTGGGCGACCGATTGGTTCTTTGTTTGCAGTCATTTCTTTCCATTGTGCAATCCAACCTGGTAAACGTCCCATCGCAAACATTACCGTAAACATATCTTTGGGAATTCCTATGGCTCGATAAATAATTCCTGAATAAAAATCTACGTTGGGATACAATTTACGTTCAATAAAGTATTCATCGTTTAAGGCAACCTCTTCTAATTTTTTCGCTATTTCTAATACCGGGTCTTTGATACCTAAACGATTTAATACATCATCACATGCTTTTTTAATGATTTTAGCACGTGGATCAAAGTTTTTATATACTCGGTGTCCGAATCCCATCAAGCGGAATGGGTCATTTTTATCTTTAGCTTTAGCAATCCATTTATCCAGCGAACCGCCTTCCTCCTTTATACGGTCTAACATTTCAATTACTTCTTGATAGCCTCCTCCGTGTAATGGTCCCCACAAGGCAGTAATTCCGGCAGCAATGGAAGAATATAAGTTTGCTTGAGAAGAACCTGCTAAACGAACGGTAGAAGTTGAGCAGTTTTGTTCGTGATCTGCATGTAATATAAGTAATTTATCCAATGCATTTACTACTACCGGATCTATCTCATAATCATCCGAGGGCATAGAAAACATCATATTTAAGAAGTTTTCTACATAGCCCAACTTGTTTTTAGGATATACAACCGGATGTCCCACAGAGTTTTTGTAAGCCCAAGCGGCAATTGTTGGGAATTTAGCCAATAAGCGAGTAATCGTTAAATTAACTTTTTCTTCACTCCGGTGCGGATTTAATGATTCAGGATAAAACGTGGATAACGCACAGGTAACCGATGATACTACTCCCATCGGGTGTGCAAACGTTGGAAATGCACTATAAAAACGACGCATATCTTCATGAATCAAGGTATGCATCTTAATATTTTCAGAAAACTGGTCAAGCTGTTGCTTGGTAGGTAACTCACCGTAAATCAACAAGTATGCTACTTCTACAAAATCGGAGCGTTCTGCCAATTGCTCAATGGGATAACCACGATATCTTAAAATACCTTGTTCACCATCTAGAAAAGTAATTGCACTGATAGTAGCCCCGGTGTTTTTGTAACCGGAATCTAAAGTAATATAACCGGTTTGGTCGCGAAGATTTTTAATATCTATCGCTTTTTCATTTTCAGTACCGGTTACCACAGGAAGGTGGTATGATTTGCCATCCAGTATGAGTTCTGCTTGTTCTGCCATAATCTAATTTTATTAAGTGAGATGCTTTGATTTCGAGCCGAAAATAATCAAAAAATCTATTTTCAAAATAACCTTATACATTTCTTTTTTGTTTAGGCTAAACATTTGTTTTTACCGTTTCGAACAGGATCAAATTTTCTATTGTTCAAATCTTAATTGCTTATAATCTGATTTTAGCCGATTTGGTAGTTTGACTTATTTGAATAATTTTGCACGTCTTCTTACGGGAAGATACCCTTAATAACAATTGTAAACATGAAGCTACTACATACTTTTTTTGTATTTCTTTATGCTTCCTTCTTGTATGCTTCCTCAGTAGGAGATACAGGAACGTCCGGCGGAGAAAGTGGTGAATTTCCGGCTTCTGAATACTACGTAAATTTTGATACTTCTTCATGTCATTATTGGTCAATCGAAGGAATATTCCTAACTTCTCAAACACATCTTACACTTACCTGGAATTCTTCATGCGATTATATTCATCCCTTTGTTGGCAGGGTAACCTCTAAATTTGGGAAACGTCGCCGTCGTATGCACTATGGAATTGATATTGATTTGGAAACCGGTGACCAAGTGTATTCTGCTTTTGAAGGAATGGTTAGGTATGCAAAATATAATCCTTCATATGGTAATTTGGTGGTAGTACGTCATCCCAATGGACTTGAGACATATTATGCACATCTTTCTGCTATTGAAGTCAGAGCCGGTGATTACATTCAAGCCGGACAAGTGGTTGGTTTAGGAGGTAATACCGGAAGGTCTTATGGGTCTCATCTACATTTTGAAGTGCGTTTCCTTGGATTTCCCATTGACCCTGCATTGTTGATTGATTTTGAAACCGGACAATTGAAATATTCCAGCATAATATTGAAAAAACATAAAGACCGTTTGCTGGTTGAAAACGCAGCTCGTTATCATATCGTAAAACCGGGAGAAGATATTTATTCCATCAGCCGTATGTATGGCATACCGGTAAGTGAGATATGCAGGCTTAACGGTATCTCGTTTGAAGACCCCATTCTATTGGATATGAAGCTTCGGTATAATTAATTTTTGATTTATACACAGTAGTTTTTTTTTAAGGCCTTGACTAATGCTTTGAGGGTTAATTCCTGAGAATCATTATTTGAAAATTGTAAATCTGCTTTTTGGTATTCAACAATTCTGGAACGTAATAATTTTAAAACCGAATGAGCATCGGTGAATAATGGTCGGCCTTTTTGATTGGATGCAATACGTTGAATTAAAACCTCATCATCGCACGAAAGATATACTGTTATCCCATGTTGTTTCATCCACTTCATATTGTCTGCATAACAAGGGGTGCCTCCGCCGGTACAAATAATCGTATCTTCACATATTTGGGTAAAATGTAATATCTGTTTTTCTAATTCGCGGAAATAATTTTCTCCATGTATGTTGAAAATATCCGGAATAGTCTTGCCAGCCAGCTTTTCCACAAGATTATCTGTTTCAATACAACTATAACCCAACTCTTTGGCCAGTAGAGGACCCAGGGTAGATTTCCCTGCACCCATAAAACCGATTAGATAAATTCGCATGGCAAATTATACGGCTACATTATATTCACGTAGTGCATCGTTTAGCGATGTTTTTGTATCGGTGCTGGCTTTTCGCTGACCGATAATCAGAGCACAATTTACCTGATAGTTTCCCGCAGGAAATGATTTGGTGTATGAACCCGGAATAACAACCGAACGTTCGGGCACATAGCCCTTATATTCTTTAGGTTCAGCACCCGATACATCAATGATTTTGGTGCTTTGTGTTAAAACCACATTGGCTCCCAACACAGCTTCGCGACCAACACGAACGCCTTCTACTACTATACATCGAGAACCAATAAAGGCATGATCTTCAATTATTACGGGTGCAGCTTGTACCGGTTCTAAAACACCACCTATGCCCACTCCACCGCTTAAATGCACATGCTTTCCAATTTGGGCGCAGCTTCCTACGGTAGCCCATGTGTCCACCATTGTGCCTTCATCAACATAAGCTCCAATATTCACATACGATGGCATCATAATTACGCCTTTAGCTAAATATGCACCATAACGTGCCACCGCATGCGGTACAACCCGCACTCCGAGTGCGGCATAATTTCGCTTTAATTCCATTTTATCATAAAATTCCAAAGGGCCGGCTTCCATCACCTTCATTTCTCGAATTGGAAAATACATAATCACAGCTTTTTTTACCCACTCATTTACTTGCCATCCATTTTCCACAGGTTCAGCTACCCGTAGTTTCCCTTGGTCTAATTGTTCAATGATATTGGCTATAGCTTCTTTTACATGTTTTTCATTCAATAATTCCCGGTTTTCCCAGGCTTGTTCAATCAGTTCTTTCATAACACGGATATAATTTATTTTTTTACTAATAAGACAATATTTTCTACATGATGCGTATGTGGAAACATATCTACCGGTTGCACCTGTTCTACCCGGTAGTAATCGTTCATTAGCGTAATGTCTCGTGCCTGTGTAGCCGGATTACAACTTACATATACAATGCGTTTAGCTCCTGAGCGGTTCAGCATTTCTACTACACCAGCATGCATGCCGGCTCTGGGCGGGTCGGTAATGATTACATCCGGATTTCCGTGTTTTTCAAATAGGGCGGGTTGCAGTAAATCTATCATGTCGCCGGCGTAAAAATGCAGGTTAGTGAGTTGGTTTAACCGCGCATTTTCCTTAGCATCTTCTATGGCATCGGGCACATATTCAATGCCTATCACTTGTTTGGCATGCTTTGATACAAAACAGGCAATGGTACCGGTGCCGGTGTACAAATCATACACATTTTCATTTTCGGTAAGGGCAGCCATTTCGAGGGTTTTGCGGTATAAGGCTTCAGCTTGCCGGGTATTAGTTTGAAAAAACGATTTAGGTTGAATACGAAATGTTAAATCTTGCAATTGCTCTGTGAGAATGGGGCTGCCATGATACAACCTTACCGGAAGGTCGTAAATAGAATCATTTTTCTTCGTATTAACTACGTATTGCAGAGAAACAATCGAAGGAAATTGCAATTTCAAAGCTTCCATCAGTTTCGTTATTTCATCGGCATCATCATGTGCAAAAATCATAATCACCATCCATTCGCCTTTCCTATTATTGCGCAAAATCATGTTGCGTAATAATCCTTCTTGATGCCGTATATCATAAAACGACAAACAATTTTTAATCGCATAATCACGAACAAAGTTTCGAATCAGGTTTGATAAATCATCTTGCAGATAGCATGTTTGAATATCTAAAATTTTATCAAAACGACCGGGAATATGAAAACCCAAAGCCGGCTCTTGATGAAAATCATTATTTGAAACAGATTCCTCACGGGTTATCCATCGCTTGTTGCTAAATGAAAATTCCAGTTTATTTCGGTAATGAATGGTTTTTTCTGATTTAATTATTGGCAGAGGCGTAGGAAAATTAAATTTTCCTACGCGTTTGAATTGTTCTACTACTTGTTGATACTTGAAATTTAGCTGTTCTTCATATTTCACATGTTGCCATTTGCAACCGCCACATTCGCCAAAATGCTTACAAAAAGCTGGTTGGCGTTTATCAGAATAATGATGTATGTTTATTGCTTCTGCCTCAGCATAGGTCCGTTTGTCTTTATATACTCGTATATCTGCTACATCACCAGGAACAGCATGTTTTACAAATATAACTTTACCATCCGGTTTAGCTACTGATACTCCTTCGGCTGCGAAATCGGAGATAGGTACTTTTTCTATGATGTATGGATTTTTTTTACCCATGCTGCAAACTTAATTTAAATTGTTCCAAAATTGTAATGACCAAAAAATATACTTTTATGTTTCAACCCAAATTATGCATTTGAAATTTTCCGTAGGCATTCAGAAAAACAAAAATCTAGGTAGCCACTGTTACATTAAATTCTAACCACAGAGAACACAAAGGAATATTGTGTGTTTTTAATTTCATTTTCTTTGTGTTCTCCGTGTATCTCTGTGTTCTTTGTGGTTAAATTTTTCACCACAGAGAACACAGAAAAAAAACCAATTAAAAAACATCTGAAATAACATTTATTGCAATTGATTCAAAATAATTGGTTAAACCCAGGTGGTTACTTCATATAATCGGCTTTAGTACAGAAATGAAAATGACTTTGCATTATATCCGGTTTTCTATTGCATAATTTGGGTTTATCAGGAATGTTTGCAGCTGCAAAACAGCCCGCTGCTCCGCCGCCTATGATAGCTATCTTCATTGCAGGGTTGTAATTGCAATGATAGACATTCTATGCATTGATTCATTCATAGCAGCTTAATTTTAGTACATTTGTTATTAAATTTTATAATCATGTCTTCATTAAAAGTAGGATTTAGTTCGGAAGAAGCAATTGCACTCGAAAATAAATACGGGGCACATAATTATGCACCAATTAAAGTGGTTATTTCAGAAGCCAAAGGCGTGTATGTATGGGACCCGGAAGGTAAGCGATATTATGATTTTCTTTCGGCCTATTCAGCCGTAAATCAAGGGCATTGTCATCCGCGAATTATTCAAGCATTAAAAGAGCAGGCCGATAAAGTTACGCTGACTTCTCGTGCGTTTTACAATCATCGCTTGGGAGAATACGAAAAGTATATCACCGAATATTTTGGCTATGATCGGGTATTACCCATGAATACCGGAGTGGAAGGTGGTGAAACTGCAGTAAAATTAGCCCGGAGATGGGGGTATGATGTGAAAGGAATTAAGCCTTACGAAGCAAAAATTATATTTGTAGAAGGAAACTTTTGGGGAAGAACATTAGCTGCTATTTCTTCTTCTTCTGATCCATCCAGCTATACCGGTTTTGGACCGTTTATGCCTGGATTTGAACGTATTCCGTATAACGACTTAAATGCATTAGAAGAAAAATTAGCCGGCGATCGCAACATTGCCGGATTTATGTTTGAACCCATTCAGGGCGAAGCCGGGGTAGTGGTGCCGGATGAAGGCTACTTAAAAGGAGTGCGGGAACTATGTTCTAAATACAATGTATTGATGATTGCTGATGAAGTGCAAACCGGCTTGTGCCGTACCGGTAAAATGCTGGCTTGCGACTGGGAAGATGTGAAGCCGGATATTTTAATCTTAGGTAAAGCGTTGTCGGGTGGTGTTATGCCCGTATCTGCGGTTTTAGCAAATAACGAAATTATGCTGACCATCAAACCAGGCGAACATGGAAGTACTTTTGGTGGAAATCCTTTAGCTTGTGCGGTAGCCATGGAAGCCTTGCAGGTACTGAAAGATGAAAAGCTCGACGAAAATGCTCAAGCCATGGGTGAAATACTTCGCCAAGGGTTGTGTGAAATTCAATCTCCGCTCATACAAACCGTACGCGGAAAAGGGTTGTTAAATGCTATTGTGATAGATGAATCATTTGGTGTTACCGCTAACAAGTTGTGTTATGGCTTCAAAGACCGAGGTTTACTTGCTAAGCCTACGCACGGAAATATTATTCGATTTGCACCTCCGTTAGTAATTAATGAAGAACAAATGGAAGAATGTATTTCCATCATTCGTGAAACCATCATCCAACTTACTCCTTAAGTTGTGAAATGGCAAAACATAAAAGAACAATACAATCGCCATGCATGGTGGATAATTTGGGTTGTGTTTTTTATTATGCAATTGCCCTTTATTCAAGCCGATCCACTGATAGCTTTGTCGCATAGCCGCGATGCATTTACTGATGAAGGTTTAAATACCAGTCAGGTGCGTAATTGGACAAATCATGGCAAATGGGATATTTGGGAGTGTGATAATCTCATTAAAAATCCATTGTTTAATGCTTTATTGGCCTTGCCTTTCAAAGTATTTGGTACACACTGGCTTACAGCTAGACTTACAGTTCTTATAACTGTAATATTATTACTGTTGTTTGCTTCATCATTAAAGCCCACACATAATAAAATACCTATTTTTTTATTGTTTGCATTTACTCAGTTTCATGCGTTTCATTATGCGCATTTCAGCATGGCTGAAATGGTGGCTGTAGCATGTGTGATAGCTGCCATAGCTTCGTGGATTAAATATGCTGTTCAAAATCATGTTTGTGATAAGCAGCCCTACTGGTTGTATATCAGCTTAATTTTTGCAACGGCTGCCTGGTGGCTAAAAGTTCAGTTTGCCTATCTGATATTATTAATTCCAGTATCTACATTATGGCTGTGGTTGTTTACCTATCATCATTATTTACGGGGAAAAAAATTATTTTTTTCTTCACTTTATTTATTTGCAGCTGTTAGTTTTGTTATATTACTCTTCGTGGTTATTTGGTATTTTCCACACAAAGAAGCCTGGATTTACATCATGAATGATCAGGCTACCAATCGTTTTCCGCACTGGAAATATTTGGGAGAAGTGGTTAAATTTAATTTTCTTCAATACTTCAATCAACCTGCTGTATTGCCTTTATTTATCATGTTTATTCCTTCCATACCCATTAGCGTTTGGCTTTATGTGAAACAACGCTCTCCGTTTATGTTGTCGGTGATAATTATTTCTTCCACATGGCTGATGCTTGAAACACATAAAATTTTTATTCATCATGTTCCCGGACGTTACTTAGTGAGTTTGTTTGTAGCCATGAGTGTTTTTACGATAGTTGTTTGGTCAGGCTTTGCTCAATGGTTGCTTTCTCAATACGTGAATAATGTTTATTCAAAGAAAAAGTATCGAAAGTATCAAATAGGGGTTATGTTCGTGTTTATTACCATGACTGCTTTGTTGGTGAATAACGCATATTATTACATAAAATCATTCAATAAACGGAGCTTTGTGATTCGTGATATATCACGTTATGTTCAACAATCACTACCAGAAAAAAAAGCAGTAGTGCTTGGTGCATGGAGTCCATCGTTGACGTGGGGAACCCAATTACGTGCCGTACCGGTATGGAAAGATTTTTTGAATGATAAAAATATTCTTGAAACATTTCGTCCACGAATTATATTTTCTGAGCCGGAAGAGCAAGATTCCAACGGTGCTTTTTTAGCCGATGGTATAAAAATTCACGAAATTTCAGATTCTGTAAAAAGCTATACCGTAGGCAAGTGGCCGGTAAACTTATATTGGATAAACCCGCATAAAATGCAAAAAACGATGCAACAAAAACAAGCTGCGCATGAGTAATCTTAAACTATTTGCAAAAACATTTGCCGGCCTGGAATCTGTATTGGCTGAAGAAGTTCGAAATATTGGTGGAAAAGAAATTGTTATAGCCAAACGCGGGGTGGGTTTTTCCGGAGATTTAGCATTGTTGTATCGAGCGAATTATACCTTACGTACTGCTTTACGAATTCTGATAGAAATTCAATCATTCAAAGCAATCAATGAAGAGCAGTTATACAATGCCGCAAAAAAAATTTTCTGGTTTGAATATCTCGATATCAAACAAACCTTTAGTGTGGACGCTACGGTGAATAGTAAGTTTTTTAATCATTCTCACTATGTGGCTTTAAAAGTTAAAGATGCTATCGTAGATGCTTTCAGGGAAAAAATTTATAAACGCCCTAACGTAGATACCTATGCCCCGGATGTGAAATTCAATGTACACATTGATCATGATCGGGTTGCCATTTCGCTTGATTCCTCGGTTGATTCATTGCATTTACGAGGATATCGTCAATCAACTGGTGGCGCCCCGCTGAATGAATGCTTAGCCGCCGGAATGATTCTACTTTCTGGGTGGGACAGAAAAACTTCATTTCTCGACCCCATGTGTGGTTCAGGTACATTGCTCATTGAAGCCAGCATGATGAGCCGTCAAGTGCCGGCCGGATATCATCGTAAAAAATGGGGGTTCATGCAATGGATGAATTACAATGCTGCCTTGTTTGCAAAAATTAAAGCCGAAGAAAATGCACGGATACTCATGCAAGCTCCTGCAACCATCACCGGGTATGACAAAGCATTTTCCATGGTGCGTAAGGCTCGTATGAATATCCTGATGGCGTTGGCCGATGAATATATTACAATCGAGAAACGTGATTTTTTTGAAATTTCAGAAGTGCAACCGGTAGCTCATATTGTTACTAATCCGCCATACGGCGAACGATTAGAAGAAGGCGATATGAATTTATTTTGTAAAAAAATGGGAAATGTTCTCAAACGATATTATCCCGGTTCAGTGGCTTGGATTATTCAAAGCAAAGACGAAGCTATGAAACATTTCGGGTTAAAACCATCCCGTAAATTGCCTTTAATGAATGGTCCCCTGCATTGTAAATTCTACAAGTTTGAAATGTATAGTGGTTCACGCAGGCAAGCTAAACAAAATGATAACAATTAAAACTTGGTATTTGAGCACTAAAGTTTGATTTTTGGAAACAAATTTATTTTACATGAAATACCGTTGGCTTCTTTATGCGTTATGCTTCTTTGTTGTTCAAAGGATTAATGCTCAGGAAAATGCTTTTAATACCGGCAATGAAAAATTACGTGCCTTTGAACGAAAAAATGAGCAGGCATTACGCATCGCATTTTACAACGTAGAGAATCTTTTTGATACCATCAATGACCCTCATACCAACGATGATGAATTTTTACCCACTTCCGACAGAAAGTGGAATGGATTCAAATACCATGAAAAACTTAACCATATCTATAAAACACTTACAGCACTTGGAGGGTGGGATGCTCCGGCCATCATTGGATTTTGCGAAATTGAAAATCGTTTTGTATTAAATGAATTGATTACAAAAACACCTTGGAAAAAATTAAAATATAATATCATTCATGAAGATTCGCCCGATCGCCGTGGAATTGATGTAGGCTTGATTTATCGTGCCGAAAAATTCAAGCCCATAAAGCATGAAGCGATACGCCTTAATTTTCCTTTCGACACAGCCACTAAAACACGCGATATTTTATATGTAAAAGGGTTGGTGTTTAAAAAAGATACGTTGCATGTATTTGTCAATCATTGGCCTTCCCGTTCAGGTGGGCAGGCTGCTTCAGAACCTCGACGAATTTTTGCTGCGCAAAAAATTCGCCATTATGTTGATTCCATTTGCATCAAAGACCCCAACGCTAACATCATCATCATGGGAGATTTTAACGATGAACCCGGAGATAAAAGTTTGCTCGAAACACTGAGAGCCAAACCAACCAAAGAAGAGCTTAATGGATGTGATTTGTACAATTCATCATACATATACTTCAAACAAGGTAAAGGAACCGAAAAATACAAAGAGCATTGGGCAGTATTAGATCAGATTATTCTTTCGTCTGCGTTAGTTACACGTTCTCACGGATTAGTTGTTGAAAACGGAGTATCGTATATTTTTGATGCTCCTTGGTTGTTAGAAGAAGATACCAAATACTTAGGCACCATGCCATTCAGAACGTATGCCGGCCCACGCTATTTGGGCGGATATTCCGACCATTTACCCGTGTTTGTGGATATTGTTAAGAAGAAGTAATCCCCAATTGTTATTAGAGTATTTATATTAGGCTGCTTAAAGCGGCTGTCCGTTACAAGTCCTCGGGGCTCATGCACGCATCGCATAGTCGCAGCGGTGTCTTCGTGCCCTCAGCCCCGCTGCTCCTTGCGTTGCGGCATTCGCCCCTGCGGGCTTTTCACTTCCATCCG